>NZ_JBCNAD010000035.1:0-55616 GCF_050477905.1 Neobacillus pocheonensis
TGATTGTTGTTAAACTAACCTGCTACCGTTACTTGAAGAAGAAAAAAGCATTACTGTTGCTCCTGTAATGCCCCGTTAGTTCAATTAAATTAAGATTTAGTCGTTTCCCATAATTAAGATTTGCTTGCTAATATGATGCTCCATATGGTTAAGGTAGTCCTGTATAAGCCATTGTAATGTTTTTTGGGTATTCCCAATATCACAAAGATAGGTTAATTTCTCGGCAGGAATATTCATAATGATATTTATCACTTGCTTATTAAGGATTTGAAAAAGAGTCAGTATTTCATCAAGCGGTCTTTCTTGATAATTCTGAACTGCTACCCATTGTTCTTGATTATACGATTGGATGACATAAGGTTGTTCCGTATATTGAATTTTTACAAACCTCTCAATATTATTTATTGCAGAGTCACAAAGATGTCCTAATATCTCTTTTTTAGACCATTTATTTGGTAATGGGCGATTTGATATTTCTGTATCTGACATAGAGTTGTATTTCTTTGGTAATGCTTGTATCCAGTGGTTTATTGCATTAATTATATCCTCCACACTCATACACCCCTTCAATATGTATCTAAAAATCAATATTAGTCTAAAGTCATTAATATCCCTTCTTAAACTAAACTGCCATTTAGTTGAATAAGAAAAAAAACGCCAACCACGTAAGGTTGACGCAATTCGTAATGTCCGCTTAATTAACGACCTTCACTCCGACAACACTATCAAATGCCACCCGCTCAAACTCTCCGTCACTTACTTCTATCCGCAGTTCCTTAGTCAATGGATCGACGAAGTGTATCCGACCAGTTATCTCCGAAGTGTATCCGTCCTCCCATATCGTCAGCTTTATATTGTGGCCGTATTCCATTGCGTAAGCTATCCGCAAGTCAAACTCCTCCGCCTCATGCTCGTCGATAATCGGCTTCCTCATCCGTTCAGTATCCCGCCAAAAGTCACGCTGAGTCTTCGCCAATTCTGGCAACTGAAAAGCGGCTTGCCATTTCGTCATACCACGATCACGTAACGCCATTTCGAATCATCTCCTTTGTTACTATTATATACGAACAAAAGTTCTGTTTGTATATAAAGAGATTATTAAACCACAATATTAATACAGGACTTCCAGAATTCCTCCTCTGGATTGAAAATCATCCTTCTAAGCTAAGGGTGGTTTTTCGCTTTTCATAAAAAAGAACGCCAACCATAAAGGTGACGCACTGGTTATCGTTATAAATATTTACGTAAGTTCTCCGCAACTTCTTCTTTATCTAGGTGTAGGTATTGCGTTGTAACAGCGAGGTTACTATGACCTAACGCCTTAGATATTTCAGCGATGTTTGCTCCCTTATTTAGCAGAGATTTTGCAAATCCACGTCTGAGAGCATGCGGATTAATATTGCGTAATCCAAATTCTTTAGAATACTTATTTAATCGCTTCTGTATGTTATTATGCGTTGGGCTATTGGATATGACTCCGCCTTGTTTCGTAATAAATACGTAATTATTTACTACACCGTATTCTTGTCTTATCGCATCATTCTGACGCACTAGTACTCTTATTAATCGGTGCAGTGTATCATCAAATGGTAGTAGTAACTGATCGTGATTTTTCATGATAGCACCATCAAGTCTTAGTAATTTTTCGTTAAAGTCTATATGCCTATTCTCCAGGTGAACTATTGTATTTATTCGTATCCCCGTTTTAAACATCAATAGAGCAGCTGTAGCGTCTCGTAATTGTACGAAGTCACCTAAGTCTAGCAAGGACAATAACGTTCGAATTTCACGCTCTGTGGCGCCTTCCTTAACGTTACTATCGACTCGAATTGTAATTGGTTTCCAAAACTGCGTATCAATCCATCCATTACTAAAACAGCGTGACAAAAACGCCTTCAAACATTTTAGGCGAGTTAACTTAGTTTGATTACTTACGTCCATTGCGGCCAACCATTCATAAATGGCATCCGCCGTAATTTCGTTCAGATAGGTAACGCCCATTGTTTCAGTGAAATGATGCACGTAGACAGAATAATCGCTAATAGTTCGTGGACGATTTCCACTGATCTCCATTTGGCGAGTAATCGTTGTGAGAGCCTTTTCGATGGTTAATCGATTGGGCTCCGGTTTCCTATGCGATGGCCGCTCGATAAATAAATCGCTCAGGTCCTCCGTGATGGTTAAAACGTTTTTCTTTTTCGACATAAAAAAATCCTCCTAGCATACGCCTAATTTCGAGTCGTTTTCGGATTTGACCGATGCACTGACCGTTTCATTTGGCGTCCTAGAAGGCTTATATATAGCGATATTTTGGTATGTAGTATGGCGTCCCAGGAGAGATTCGAACTCCCGACCGACGGCTTAGCTTACCACTATGACTTTCGTCACCAACAAACGTTGTTTGTAGTCTGGACTATATCTTCACCATTTCAGGTGCGACACGTGTAGTCTCTACGGAACCTCACGATAATCTTAAAAGATTATTTTTCAAAATTCTTACCACTAACAATTGTCAGTCATTCAGAATTTCTTTTCCTTCGGAAAGGCGTAAGTTTCCTCGGTATTACCATCAGCATTATCTGTTAAGGCTTCACCGATATAGTGTCGTCCACTTTATAGGTTCTTGTTTCCCTATAAAGGCTCCTAATTTACTTGAAGGCCGTTGCTCTATCCTGCTGAGCTACTGGGACGTATTTAATTATCAAAGACAAGATTTATTATATTATCCTAATATCTAAAAGTCAACAGGTTTTGTTTATTTTTTTATTTTAAAATAAATAAATTTGTTTAATGCCCGTGGAACCTCTTTTTCTGGT
This sequence comes from Neobacillus pocheonensis, assembly GCF_050477905.1. Classification (NCBI taxonomy): domain Bacteria; kingdom Bacillati; phylum Bacillota; class Bacilli; order Caryophanales; family Bacillaceae; genus Neobacillus; species Neobacillus pocheonensis. The sequence continues at coordinate 2,817 of NZ_JBCNAD010000035.1, forward strand.
TCACGGGCATTATGAGCTGCCCATAGTGACCACGGGAGATCCTTCCCCCCAGCACGGGCACTATGAACGGCATGATAGTCATTTTTTCGGCAAATTAAATTCCCTGGATAGATCCACTAACTGCCGACCGCTTAATTCAAACACGGACATTTTAATTTTATCATCCAATAAATCTAGGATAACATATGTTTTTTCCAATCGCTCTCGAGGGAGTCGGACGCTGCCTGGGTTTAAGAATAAGGTTCCGTCAATCACTTCGGCCCCTAATACGTGTGAGTGCCCAAAACAAACGATATCGGCATTAACTTCTTGTGCCTTATACTTCAAGTTCATCAAGGAAGTCTTCACAGAATACCGATGTCCATGAGTGATAAAAAATTTCCTCCCTGCAACCTCCGTGGTCGTATCTAATGGGTACCCGCCGCTAAAATCACAGTTTCCCATTACGGTCAAATACCCGGAAATGGATTTATCATCAGGCATTAATTGTGAATCACCGCAATGAATTAGCAAGTCTACCTCATTTATATGTCTTTCCCGTAACACTCCAAGCTCCTTCGTCAAACCATGACTATCGGATACAATTAACACCCTGCTCATCACTTGTCAGGTCTTTCTAAAATACTATCAAGCACGGCATCTAGTTTCTTCAATGCGTTAGCTCGGTGACTAAGACTATTTTTTTCATCAGAAGATAGCTCAGCCATAGCCAGACCCTTTTCAGGCACATAAAAAACCGGATCATAGCCAAATCCATTCGTACCTCGCTTCTCTTCTAAAATACGACCTTCACAAGTGCCAGACACTGTAAAGGTTTCTTGCCCTGGAACCGCAACAGCTAAAGCACAATAAAAGCGGGCTGTTCGCTCAGCTTCTGGTACACCTTTTAATTCGGAAAGCACTTTGTTCGTATTGTTCTGATCATTCTTTGGCTCACCCGCATAGCGTGCGGAGTAGATTCCTGGCCGTCCTTCTAGGGCATCCACTATTAAGCCAGAATCGTCGCCAATGACCATTTTATTTAATGCCTGCGAAACTGCCTCCGCTTTCAAAATAGCATTTTCCTCAAAAGTTGATCCGGTTTCTTCGACCTCAGGGATTTCTGGAAAATCAAGTAGCGTCCGTACCACAATCCCCCTAGGGGCAAAAATATGCTCAAATTCTTTTGCTTTTCCTGGATTTTTAGTAGCTATTATAACTTCTTTCATCTAAATCTCCTCTTTAACAATAAAATTATCATTATTGATTCAAACTCAGCATTGCTTATCTGCGAAAATTTCCACTTTATCTGCGGAACTAGACATTTTATCTGCGAAAAAACATACTTTATCTGCGAAATAAAAGCCGCTCAATAAATCGGTCTATTTTTTTCTCCGACTTTCAATTTTCTTCGTAATCTCTTCTCCGAGTGCCGCTTTTTGGTGTTCAAACAGTTCCATTAGACCTTCTTGCGCTGCACCCAGCAAGCCTTGTAGCTGTTCATAAGAAAAAGTCGATTCCTCGCCAGTCCCTTGTAATTCCACAAACTCACCGTTGCCTGTCATTACGACATTCATATCGACATGTGCCTTGGAATCTTCAGCATAGTTTAAGTCGAGTACAGTTTTTTCGCCCTGTAAAATTCCTACACTCGTGGCCGCTAAAAAATCGGTAATCGCGAACTTTGAGGAAGACTTTTTCTCGGATAAAGCATTCAAGGCATGTGCCATCGCAACAAATGCACCTGTAATTGAGGCAGTTCGGGTACCACCGTCCGCCTGAATGACATCACAATCAATCCAGACTGTTTTTTCTCCCAGTGCATGGAGGTCAACTACCGCACGCAGTGCCCTTCCAATTAACCGCTGTATTTCCATCGTCCGTCCGGAAACCTTTCCTTTAGAAGACTCCCTGATGTTTCTTGTTTCCGTTGCTCTTGGGAGCATCGAGTATTCGGCGGTAATCCAGCCCTTCCCTTCGCCTCTCATAAAGGGTGGTACACGATCTTCGATGCTGGCCGTACAAATCACCTTTGTATTGCCAACAGAGATAAGAACAGAACCTTCTGGATGCATTAAATAGTTTGTTTCAATATGTATCGGCCTAAGCTGTAATGGCTCCCTGCCATCAACACGCATAATAAACGCCTCCTTCATTTACTACTATACCAAATAAAGAAGAGGCGGCCTAAAAGCCAACCTCTTTCATTGTCACTATATAGTATAACAAAAATTATTTTTTAAAAACTACCTGTATTGACTTTTTCTGGACGAGTTACCGGTTCAGATAATTTTTTGCCTTTATCATTTTTTAATTCTGCCTTGCCTTTAACTTGGATGGCTACTTTTTGAATATTCTTTTGTTCTGTTAAGGAAAGAACGAGCGCATTTAATAGTGATTGTGAAATTTCTTTTTCTTCAAAGCTGCCGTAAATATTTTCATTGAAGTTTAAGGTAACCTGACCATTGACATTTTTAGGATCCTCTAGAAGCTTCACATCAGACATAAATTCAGAAACAAGGTTGGATTTTTCGCTAGGGCCTTGGATCAATTCATTCACAACTGCAACAATATTATTCTTTTCCTTATTGCTAACACGGCGAGTAACCGGAACGTAGTAATAAGAACCTTCTTCCCCGCCAATGTAATAGACAGTTACTGGTTTGGTGTTAGTAATATCTACTACATCTGTTGTATCAATATTAATGCCTGATGCTCTAGAAAGATGCTCACTGATCGGAGTTCCTTTTACAGGCATTTTTGTAAGTGGGGTCCCATTCATCTTAAGCGCAACGGATTTAACATTGTCAAATTGAGTTAGTGTCCAAGTGACTGATTGAAGAATCTTCATTTCATCTTCAGCCTTATAATTCTTAAATTCTTTTGAAAAATTAACCGTTGCGACGCCGTCTTTATCAATATTAACTGAAATATCTGTGTCCTCAGGAATGACAGCCCGGAAATCATTAGGCAGCATGTCAGTTACAGGACCGTTAACGACTAAATATTCAAGCGCCAGCTTGGCCACTCCTGGTTCTTTTGGAAGCGCTAGTGTTTGCGGTACGACATAGCCATTTTTATCAATTAAATATAATTCTGTTTGAACAGTATTTTTCGCATTTTCCTTCTTAGCAGCGGTTGTTTCCTTAGCTTCTTTTTTATCCACAACCGTTGTTGTTTTTGGCGGATCAATTTTCTTTTGTGTTTCTCCGCCAAACAAGCCGCAGCCGGAAAGCAGCACAGTTGAAGTGAGCACAGTTATTCCAAGTATCTTTGCTTTATTTTTAAACAAATAAATTCCCCCCTAAGACTGTTTGTACTAATATGTATACGAGCCTAGGAAAAAATTAGACCGTCTTAGGGCAGAAAAATAGAACATCTATTAAAAATTTTTCATAAAAAAATAGAGTTCTCTAATTGAGAACCCTAAAGTTTGATTTTTTTCACTTCGGTTATTGGGATTCCCAGCCATTGCGAAGCAATTTTTGAAAAAATCCGCCTTGAACCAGTTGTGCAAAATTCATGCTCTGGTTCTTCCTCACTCGTTTCTAGCAAGCCGTTATATTGTAGAATTGCACTTATCTCCCTTGCAGTTTCATCGCCTGAACTAATCACACTTACACTGTCACCCATCACATTTTTAATGAGTGGTTCAAGCAAAGGGTAATGGGTGCACCCTAATATTAACGTGTCTAATTGTTGATTCTGAAGCGGTTTTAAGGCCTCATCGATTATTTTTTCCGCGATGGGTCCGTCAAACTCACTACTCTCAACAAGAGGGACAAATTTTGGGCAAGCCTGACTGGTCACAAAAAGTCGGCTGTTCAGTGATTTTAGTGCTTTTTCATATGCCCCACTTCGGACCGTCCCCTCTGTACCGATAATGCCAACCCGGTAATTTTTCGTTCTCTTGATGGCAGCACGAGCTCCAGGATTAATGACACCTAGAACCGGAATCGATAATTCCTTACGAATTTCATCAAGAGCGGCAGCGGTTGCGGTATTACAAGCGATAACAAGCATTTTAATATTTTTTTGTAATAAAAAGGTGGTCAATTCCCACGTGAATCTTTTTACCTCTCTGGTTGTCCGAGGACCATATGGGCAGCGGGCAGTATCCCCCAAATAGATGATTTTTTCATTAGGAAGCTGCCTCATGACCTCTTTGGCTACGGTTAAGCCTCCCACTCCAGAATCAATGACACCAATTGGTTGTTTCAAATTTCTCGCCTCTTTTAACGCATTTCCTGATGCAGTTTTATCAAGCTTTTGTGAAGGAATTGAATTTCTTCGTTCGAGAAATCAACTAGTACGTCTTCCAAATACACTTGACGCTTTTTAATCACTTCATCGATAATTCTTTTGCCTTCTTCAAGCAAATGAATTCGGACAACGCGGCGATCGCTTGGATCTTTGACCCGTTCAACAAGGAGATTTTTCTCCATGCGGTCAACGAGATCTGTAGTGGTGCTGCAAGCCAGATACATTTTATTCGATAGGTCACCGATGGTCATGTCCCCATCTTCAAACAACCATTGTAAGGCAACAAATTGCGGGGGAGTTATTTTATAATTGCTAAGCATTTCTCTCCCTTTTTGTTTAATGATTCCAGATATATAACGTAAATCCTTTTCGATATTGGCGACAATTTCCCCGTTTATTTTTTCGGTATTTTCGAGTTTCATTATCATACACTCCTATAAAAAAGCTTCTCCTCAAGACAGGATTCTATATATTTACATTTACATAACATAATAACGTTTTAATGCTTGTACTTATTTTCTACTTTTTTTAAAAAAATTTCAAGTTGTAATCATTATGAGACCAATGATTTTCATTTTCTAATAAATAATGAACCGGCCTCCATTACGGATGCCGGTCATTTTTAAAGTTCTAGCTCTCCCATTCGAAGGAGCTCTACAACAGCTTGTGAACGCCCCTTTACACCAAGCTTTTGCATGGCATTCGAAATATGGTTCCGAACCGTTTTTTCGCTTATAAAAAGTTCACCAGCGATTTCCTTAGTGGTTTTGTCCTGTACTAACAGTTCGAATACTTCTCTTTCGCGTTTGGTGAGTAATGGCTTGTGAGTATAATCATTCTCCTTCAAGTAATGTGACCCTCCTTGCCTTCGCCAGTTATGCACCGGGGGTGGGTATATATTTAGTCACCATATCATATGTGCATAGGGCGTATGGAGTGACTATATTTCTTTAAAGGAAAATAAAAATACAAATTTATGATTTTACCTTAGTTTTGCGTAAATTATATACCGTTTAGGAGCATTCCCAACATACCTGAACGGATAACATGTCGTCAGGATCAATTCTTCCTTCTCGTGCTGGAGAGTGATTATGCTGGTATCATCTGACTTAACAATTTTTGTATGGGTAATTTCATAGGTATAGTTGCCATATGGCATTTGCATCTTTAAGGTGTCGCCAATTTTCAAATCACCTAATCGGCGGAAAACCGTGTCTCTGTGTCCGGATAAAACAATTTGCCCGTTATCGCTCGGATAAAAAGAGCCTTTATAATGTCCGACACCCTTCTCTAAATCATCAGGGTCTGTGCCTTCCACAATCGCCAGCTCCGCTTTAATTTTAGGAATGACCAAAAGGCCTGCCGTATCTCCTACCTTTGGTGGAGTATAATTTTTTCGAGCTGCTTCAGCATTATTATCAGGCTGCTCTAGCACCATCTTTTTAGCTTCTTTTAGCGATGCCCCCGTTTGGTATTTTCCATTTATATATTGCCAACCGCCAATTCCTAAAAGAATGAGACCGATAAAAATGATTAGTAGCGGAAACTTTGCTTTCACTTTATATACCTACCTTTTATATTCGGCATTTTAGTCTTGGATATAAGTATATTAAGGAATTCAATTTAAAAAACCAAAAAACCTTCTTCCCATAATAGAAAAGAAGGTTCATTGCAATATTATTGATGGTCGCTTCCAAAGAATCTTCTAAATGATTGGATCGTTGTATCACGATTCAATGCTGCAATAGAGGTAGTCAATGGAATACCTTTCGGACATGATTGAACGCAGTTTTGCGAGTTACCACAGTTTACAAGTCCACCATCACCCATTATCGCTTCTAGACGCTCTGCCTTATTCATTGCCCCTGTTGGATGGGCGTTAAAGAGCCGAACCTGTGATAATGGCTGGGCACCAATAAAGTTTGATTTGCTGTTAACATTCGGGCATGCCTCTAGGCAAACACCGCATGTCATACATTTAGAAAGTTCGTATGCCCACTGGCGCTTATTCTCCGGCATACGTGGACCAGGTCCTAGGTCATATGTTCCATCGATAGGAATCCATGCTTTAACTTTCTTTAACGCATCAAACATACGGCTACGATCAACCTGAAGGTCACGGACAACCGGGAATGTGCGCATTGGCGCTAAGCGGATTGGCTGTTCTAATTGATCAACGAGCGCGGAACAAGATTGGCGCGGCTTTCCATTGATAATCATGGAACAAGCACCACAAACTTCCTCTAAACAGTTCATATCCCAAGTAATTGGGGTAGTAGCTTGTCCATTTGTATTTACAGGATTTTTACGAATTTCCATCAGTGCGGAAATAACATTCATATTCGGACGATAAGGAACTTCAAAGGTCTCCTCATACGGTGCAGCATTTTCGCTATCCTGACGTTGGATAATAAATTTGACTACTTTCTTTTCAGACATTTTTTCCTACTCCCCTTTCTTTAGTGTTTTGTTGTGTAATCGCGCTTCCGCGGCTTAATTAAGGATACATCGATGTCCTCATAATGGAAAGCAGGAGCAGACTTAGAATCAACAAATTTAGCCATCGTCGTTTTCATGAATTCCTCATCATTACGCTCTGGGAAATCAGGCTTGTAATGCGCTCCACGGCTTTCATTACGATTGTAAGCACCAATTGTAATAACGCGAGCCATTTGCAGCATATTTTGTAATTGACGTGTGAAGGCTGCACCTTGGTTGCTCCATTTTGAAGTATCGTTAATATTAATATTTTGATAACGCTCTAATAGCTCTTGGATCTTTTCATCTGTTTTTAACAGCCTATCATTGTAACGAACAACCGTTACATTATCTGTCATCCATTCACCTAGTTCTTTATGAAGAACGTAAGCATTTTCAGTTCCACTTAAGGACATGATGGAGTTCCACTTTTCTTCCTGCTCTTTCACATGGCGGTCAAAGACAGAGGAAGAAACTGCATCGGAGCTCTTTTCAAGTCCATTGATATATTTAACTGCATTTGGTCCTGCAACCATTCCGCCGAATACTGCTGAAAGCAAGGAGTTTGCTCCTAAACGGTTGGCACCGTGCTGTGAATAATCACATTCCCCGGCAGCAAAGAGACCTTTAATATTTGTCATTTGATCATAATCAACCCATAGTCCGCCCATTGAATAGTGAACAGCTGGGAAAATTTTCATTGGAACTTTACGTGGATTATCACCCATGAATTTTTCATAAATCTCGATAATTCCACCAAGTTTAACATCTAATTCATGCGGATCCTTATGGGATAGATCAAGGAATACCATATTTTCGCCGTTGACGCCGAGTTTTTGATTTACACAGACATCAAAGATTTCACGTGTCGCAATATCACGAGGCACAAGGTTTCCATACGCAGGATATTTTTCTTCAAGGAAGTACCATGGCTTACCATCTTTGTAAGTCCAAATACGTCCGCCTTCTCCACGAGCAGATTCACTCATAAGGCGAAGCTTGTCGTCCCCAGGAATGGCTGTAGGATGGATTTGAATCATTTCACCGTTCGCATAATAAGCACCTTGCTGATAAACAATTGACGCAGCAGAGCCAGTGTTAATAACCGAGTTTGTTGATTTTCCAAAAATAATTCCAGGGCCTCCAGATGCCATAATGACAGCATCAGCAGCGAATGAGCGAATTTCCATTGTTTTTAGGTCTTGTGCAACAATACCGCGGCAAGTGCCTTCGTCATCGATAACAGTTCCTAAGAACTCCCAGCCTTCGTACTTTGTTACTAATCCGTCCACTTCATGGCGGCGGACCTGCTCATCCAATGCATAAAGTAATTGCTGACCAGTTGTAGCACCAGCAAAAGCTGTACGGTGGTGCTGTGTACCACCAAAACGACGGAAGTCTAAAAGCCCTTCAGGAGTCCGGTTAAACATAACACCCATCCGGTCAAATAAATTAATGATTCCAGGTGCCGCATCGCACATTGCTTTAACTGGCGGCTGGTTCGCTAAGAAATCTCCGCCATAAATGGTATCGTCAAAGTGAATCCATGGGGAGTCACCTTCACCTTTTGTATTTACTGCTCCATTAATACCGCCTTGGGCACAAACAGAGTGAGAGCGTTTAACGGGAACTAGAGAAAACAATTCTACTGGAGTTCCTGATTCTGCAACCTTAATTGTTGCCATCAAGCCAGCTAATCCGCCGCCGACAATGACCACTTTACCCTTACTCATCTGACTCACTCCCTTAATCCAAAATCCAAAAATTTTTATCCGAACAATTTTAAATGTGAATTATTAAACAAACGCTAATAAAGTAGAAATTCCAATGTAAGATAGTGCTAAGAAAATCACGATTGTCACGTATGTAGTAATGACTTGTGAACGTGGGGATACAGTGATACCCCAGCTAACCAAGAATGACCATAATCCATTCGCAAAGTGGAAAATAGCTGAGATAATCCCCACAATGTAAAAGCCAAACATAAATGGTGAAGATAGAATATCTTGCATCATTTGAAAATTAACTTCATGTCCAAACGCTGAAGCTACACGTGTCTCCCAGATATGCCAAGCGATAAAGATCAGCGTGATGACACCAGTAATACGTTGGAGCAAAAACATCCAGTTTCTGAAGAATCCAAATCTGCTAGTGTTATTTTTCGCTGTAAAAGCAATATAAAGCCCATATATTGCATGAAATAACAATGGTAAATAAATAATAACAGTCTCAAGGACGTAGCGGAAAGGAAGATTCCCCATAAAGTTTGCAGCTTTGTTGAAGGATTCAACTCCCACTGTTGCATAATGATTGACTACCAGGTGCTGCATAAGGAATATCCCAATAGGAATAACCCCAAGCAATGAATGCAATCTCCGATTGAAAAACTCTCGATTACTCGCCATACATTTACCCCCTTTTAATTTGTAAAAATGATGTTAAGCCCTTTTCTTTTTTTCCTTTAAAGAATATGTAACCTAGCACCATTGTGACAATAATGTGACATGTCCATTTTACTCCCATCATCCTAGAGCGTCAAGAAACCGGATACATAAATCTTTGGTTAAAATATAAAATTTTTAAAATATATTGATATTATAATAGAATGTAAGCGCATTCATTTATAGCTTGGTTTTATTTGATAAATAACCTAGATTCTCACATAAAAATTACCAACATCTTACGGTTGGAAATTATTATTTTTAGGAAATGATAATTATGATGGTAAATAAGTTATGATATTGCAAAATAACAAAAAATCCCTTCAAAATGTTAGCACTATTTTATAAAAACGCTACTGAATTGTAACACAGTTTGTATATAATAGAATGGTAGAAAGAGGGGAAACAAGTGAAAGATAGTATCGTCGTTGAGCGTCAGATCCAGACTGATGAACCTAGAAACATATCCATTTTCGGTTATGAACTAGTCAGAGAAATCCTTTTACCTGAGATTTTAGGAAAAGATACTCCCGAAATTTTATATTGGGCCGGAAAAAGGCTTGCACGAAAATTTCCATTATCCGATTATGATCAACTAGTTGAATTTTTTATCAATGCCTCTTGGGGCCAACTTAACATCAAACATGAAAGTAAAAATCAAATTGAGTTTGAACTTGCTAGTCCACTACTAGTATCACGTGTCAAATCAAAAGCAGAAAACTTTTTTCAGTTAGAAGCTGGATTCCTTGCCCAGCAAATCGAGTTGCAAAAAGAAGCTATCGCCGAAACATTTGAACACCCAGCAAAAAAATCCAACATTATCCACTTCACGGTTAAATGGGACAAAAAAGATCAAATATAAAATAGAGTCAGGTACTGTCATTGAAAGTGCCTGACTCTCTTTTTTAGTTTTTCCCTAGTTCAAAAGCATCGTGCAGTACTTCTACTGCTTTTAGCATATTTTTCTCTTCTACCACTGCTGATACTTTGATCTCAGAGGTGCTGACCATTTTAATAGCGATGTTGTTCTCAGCAAGAACGGCAAACATTTTCGCCGCCACACCTGGATTGGAAATCATGCCCGAACCAACAATCGATACTTTTGCTAATTTATTTTCTGCATCAAGTTGCTCATAGCCAAGAACGGACTTATTGTTCTCTAAAACCTTTAATGTTTCAACCCAATCATTGGTATGGAGCGAGAATGACAGATTGGCTGTACCAGCCTCTGTTGTACTTTGAATAATGATATCTACGTTGATGTGATTCTGAGCAAGTGTGGTAAAAATAGTAGATAAACTCGTTAATGAATTCTTAAGACCTAACACGGTTACTTTCGTAATCTCATCTTCGAATGCGACCCCGCGGACAACTAAATTTTGTTCCATTGTTGCTTCCCCCTCAATGACTGTACCTTCAATTTTTTCCATACTTGAGCGAACTTCTAAGCGTACATTGTAGTTCTTTGCAAACTCCACTGCTCTTGGATGCAGCACTCCTGCCCCTAAATTAGCAAGTTCGAGCATTTCATCATAGGAAACGGATAATAATTTACGAGCCTTTTTCACATATCTAGGATCTGTTGTGAATACCCCGGTTACATCGGTATAAATATCACACTTATCGGCTTTTAAAGCGGCAGCTAACGCCACAGCTGTTGTGTCAGATCCACCTCGGCCCAGAGTAGTGATCTCGCCATCCTCAGTAATCCCTTGGAAACCGGCAACAATTACGACTTTCCCCTCATTTAGCCGCGTTTCGATTGATTGTGTATTGATTTTTGAAATCCTTGCATTTCCATGTACAGGCTCGGTAACAATTCCTGCCTGCCATCCTGTATAGGAAACAGCCTCAAGACCTTTTTGATTTAAAGCTATGCTCAATAACGCAATAGTCACCTGCTCCCCAGTCGTAAGCAGCATATCCATTTCCCGCTTATTTGGCTGATCGGAAATTTCCTTTGCTAAGTTAACAAGCTGATCTGTCGATTTGCCCATTGCAGAAACGACGACAACTACCTTATTTCCTCTTTTGGTTTCTTCTCTCACACATTCTGCTACATTTAAAATTCTATCCACACTTCCGACAGAAGTACCTCCGAATTTTTGTACAATAAGCCCCATGTTCGTTTTCCCCTACTTTCAAGTGATTGCTATAGTTTTCCCTATAATTGGTTGTGTTAAAGGTGAATGTTGATTTTGAAACCTTGTTGATTGGAGCGGAAGGCGCAAGACTCCTGCGGGAGTACGGAACAGGGGAGACCCCGCAGGCGCTTCAACGCCGAGGAGGCTCCCCGAACTGCCCGCGAACCGCTCGCGCCTGGGCGGAAATCAACAAGCAAGTTCGACACAGCCAAAAAAATAAAAAAGCAATGAGAGGGTATCTCATTGCTTAATAAACACAAAAAAAACTTGCGCCTACAAGATAAGATAGCTCTCCAAGACCATTCGTCTTGACAATCCAGTATTTATTCAATACAGGACCAGCAAAGAAAGAAATGAGACTTTCTCCACTTCGGCGAACATCCCCTTTCAAGGTTCATCATGGAAGCTCATCCTTCTCAGAACCTTTACTCTTGAAGCTCGCACCTCTACCTTCACTTTAGTACGTAAAAGTGATAGTAAATTAAATTTTCACTTATTATAGCATGATAGTTTTCAGCTGACAATCCTTATGACTGAAGTTTTTTGAGTAATTCTTCAGCAACATCCTTAGGAATTCCAATCGCCCTAAACTCTTCGATGCCAGCTTCTTTCATTTTTTTCACGGAGCCAAACTGCTTTAACAATAATTTTTTTCGCTTCTCGCCAATTCCTGGTATATCATCGAGTAAGGATTGGAAGGCACTTTTTCCACGGATCTGCCGATGGAAGGTAATCGCAAAGCGGTGAACCTCATCTTGAATTCTTTGCAGCAAATAAAACTCCTGGCTGTTTCGCTCTAATGGGACAATTTCTAATGGGTTGCCATACAGTAATTGAGAGGTTCGATGTTTTTCATCCTTTACAAGACCTGAAAGAGGAATATCCAAGCCTAATTCATTTTCTAATACATCACGTACGGCTTCTACATGCCCCTTTCCGCCATCAATTATAATTAAATCGGGCAGTGGCAGTTCTTCTTTAAGTGCCCGTGAATATCTTCTTCGGGTAACTTCCCTCATTGACTCATAATCATCGGGCCCTATGACTGATTTAATCTTATATTTCCGGTATTCTCGTTTGTTTGCTTTCCCATCTGTAAAAACAACCATCGCCGAAACCGGGTCGGTTCCTTGAATATTGGAATTATCGAAAGCCTCGATGCGGTGCGGTGTATAAATTCCGAGGAGTTCCCCCAGGTTCTCCACTGCCTTAATTGTTCGTTCTTCATCTTTTTCAATCAGAGAGAACTTTTCATTCAAGGCAATTTTGGCATTTTTAATGGCCATTTTTACAAGATCCTTTTTTTGCCCTCGCTGCGGCTGTAACACTTTTACCTCAAGAAGCTGCTCCGCCATATTTAAGTCCACTTCGTCTTGAATGAGAATTTCCTTCGGTTTAAAGTGGTTTGTTTTTTGATAAAACTGACCCAAAAATGTGAGGATTTCTTCCTCTGGTTCATTGTAAATTGGGAACATGGATACGTCACGTTCAATTAGCTTTCCCTGTCGTACAAAGAAGACCTGTACGCACATCCAGCCTTTATCGACCGCATAGCCAAACACGTCTCGATCCGTAAAGTCTGTCATTGTAATTTTCTGTTTTTCCATAATCGTCTCAATATGGACGATTTTATCTCTAAAATCCTTTGCCCTCTCAAAATCTAACTCTTCTGCCGCCACCGTCATTTTTTCGGTTAATTCTTTTTTTATTTCCTTATAACCCCCGTTTAAAAAGCGGGTAATTTCATCGGTCATTTCTTTATATTGTTGTTCAGTTACTTCATTGACACATGGTGCAAGGCACTGCCCTAAATGATAATAGAGGCATACCCGGTCAGGAAGTGTCGCACATTTGCGAAGCGGATAAATTCGATCCAGCAGCTTTTTTGTTTCATTTGCTGCAAAAACGTTTGGATAGGGACCGAAATATTTACCTTTATCTTTTTTTACTTTTCGAGTGATGATTAATTTCGGGTGTCTTTCTGCCGTCAGTTTAATAAATGGATAGGTCTTGTCATCCCGCAGCATGACATTATATTTCGGATCATATTTTTTTATTAAATTTAATTCTAGTATTAAGGCTTCAATATTTGAGGAAGTGACGATGTATTCAAAGTCTTCAATCTCTTGGACAAGCCTTAGCGTTTTCCCGTCGTGCGACCCTGTAAAATAGGACCGGACACGGTTCTTTAGTATTTTAGCTTTCCCGACATAGATGATTGTTCCCTGACGGTCTTTCATTAAGTAGCAGCCAGGCTGGTCAGGCAGCAGTGTCAGTTTTTGCTTAATCATTTCATTCATTCCGGCCACTCCACTCCGTTCGTTTTCTTTATCTATCTTTAAAATTTTAAAACAATCGCACCATAAAGGAAAGTGGAGACTCCTGTAAAAAAATAAAAACCCTAGCCAGGATATTCTGGCTAGGGTCGTAAATTCTTAAACGTGCTTTTGTAACACGCCTGCTAGAGCATCTTTTGGTTGGAAGCCGACCACTTTATCGACAACTTCACCATCTTTGAAAACAAGTAATGTTGGAATGCTCATAACGCCGAAATTAGCAGCTGTTTGAGGATTCTCATCGACATCAAGCTTCGTAATTTTTACTTTATCGCCCATATCTAGGTCAAGTTCCTCTAATACAGGAGCGATCATTTTACAAGGTCCGCACCATGGTGCCCAAAAATCTACAAGAACAAGGCCTGAGCCTGTTTCAGTCGTGAAGTTTTGATCTGTTACATGTGAAATAGCCATTTTTATATTGACCTCCTAATTAATAATGAAATACTACGGAAAGTATAACATCGTTTGTTTGCTCATGCTAATAATCTGTTTCGCAAATAAAAGCGAGCGGAACATTCCGCTCGCCCGCTTTTTTATTGGCAAGCTCCAGCGCCTAGGGGCTCTTTGGTCTAAGCCAATCGGCAAGAAGGTTAAAAAGCAACCTTCACACCGGATCGTCTTATGCTTGTCGCCCCTGGACAAGGCGCTTCCGCTCTTCTTATTATGAGTGAACTTTAAGCTTTTTAAACTCTTCAGTTAATAATGGCACAACTTCGAACAAGTCGCCAACGATTCCGTAATCTGCTACTTTAAAGATGTTTGCTTCAGGATCTTTGTTGATTGCCACGATTACTTTTGAGTTAGACATACCTGCTAAGTGCTGGATAGCACCAGAAATTCCGCAAGCGATGTACAGGTCAGGAGTTACAACCTTACCAGTTTGACCAATTTGTAAGGAGTAATCGCAATATTCGGCATCACATGCACCGCGGGAAGCTCCAACTGCTCCGCCTAAGACTTGAGCTAATTCTTTCAGTGGTGCAAAGCCTTCTTCACTCTTTACACCGCGTCCACCTGAAATAACTACTTTGGCTTCACTTAGGTCAACACCTTCGCTTGCTTTACGAACTACTTCTTTAATAATCGCACGAAGGTCTTTGATTTCTACAGATAGAGAGGATACCTCACCGCTTCTGCTTTCATCCTTTGCTAATGGAGCAATGTTATTTGGACGAACCGTAGCAAAAATTAAACCGTCGGTTACAATTTTCTTTTCAAAGGCTTTACCGGAGTAAATCGGTCTTGTAAAAACAACATTGCCGCCAGCCACTTCAACAGCTGTAGCATCCGAGATTAAACCGGATTGAAGTTTACCAGCGATTCTTGGTGAAAGGTCTTTTCCAAGCGCAGTATGACCAAATACCAAGCCTTCTGGTTTTTCTTGGTCAAGCACTGCTAAAAGTGCTTGAGCATAACCATCAGATGTATATTGCTTTAATTTTTCGTCTTCCACAACCACAACGCGGTCAGCACCGTATTGAACTAATTCAGCACCTAAAGCGCTTACAGCATCGCCAACTAAAACACCAACAACTTCTCCGCCCTCTGCGACTGTTTTCGCTGCAGCTACCGCTTCGAAAGATACGTTACGTAATGAACCGTCACGAACTTCTCCTAATACCAATACTTTTCTAGACATTCCATTTCCCTCCTGCAAACAATTTTTATGAAATTTCGATTAAATTACTTTTGCTTCTGTATGAAGTAGGTGAACAAGTTCTTTAACCTGATCATTCAAATCGCCGGATAAAACCTTTCCTGCTTCTTTTTTCGCAGGCAGGTAGATTTCGATTGTTTTTGTTTTTGCTTCTACATCGTCTTCTTCAAGATCAAGGTCATCCAATTCCAATTCATCAAGCGGCTTCTTTTTCGCTTTCATAATTCCTGGTAAGGAAGGATAACGCGGTTCGTTAAGACCTTGTTGTGCTGTAACTAATAGAGGAAGGCTTGTTTCGATAATTTCTGAATCACCTTCAACATCACGGGTAACGGTTACATTTGTGCCGTCGATTTCAAGCTTGGTAATGGTAGTAACGTAAGGAATGTTTAACAGTTCAGCAACACGCGGGCCAACTTGACCAGAACCGCCGTCAATTGCCACATTGCCGCCTAAAATTAAATCAGCATTTTTATCTTTTAAGTATTCAGCAAGGATTTTAGCTGTTGTAAATTGATCGCCGTTTTCAACATCGTCTTCAGTATTAATTAGGACAGCTTTATCAGCACCCATCGCAAGAGCTGTGCGCAACTGCTTTTCTGCTTCTTCAGTGCCAACAGAGATAACCGTTACTTCTCCGCCATTCGCATCGCGAACTTGGATTGCTTCTTCAATCGCATATTCATCGTAAGGATTGATGATAAATTCAGCGCCATCCTCATTGATTTTTCCACCGGAGATCGCAATTTTTTCTTCAGTATCAAAGGTTCTTTTCATTAATACATAAATGTTCATGGTTACCCTCCTAATAAAATTTCGAGCATTCGCTCAGTTTGAAAGATTAAGAAAATTTTTTCGAAAAAAATTTTTTAGAAAACCTTCTTGAGCAGAATGACCACTCAAAGAAGTTTATTCACCTTTAAATTGAGGCTCACGTTTTTCAATGAAGGCTTTAATTCCTTCTTGAGCATCCTTGGATACAAAAACTTCACCAAAAAGTTCAGCTTCTCGTTTGGTACCTTCGTAGAATTCTTCCGTTTTGGCATAATTTAAAAGTTCGATTGCTGCTTTAATAGAACCAGGGCTTTTCTTGGCGATTTTTTTAGCCAGCTTATAGGCATTTTCTAAAACTTCATTTTCAGGAAAAGCACGAGTTGCCAAGCCAAATTGAACCGCTTCCAAACCTGTAATTGGCTCCGAGGTAAACAGCATTTCTGCCGCTCTGTCAACACCTACATATTTCGGTAAACGCTGCGTGCCTGCAAATCCAGGTATTAAACCAAGTTGAAGTTCTGGGAGACCAAGTTTTGCTGTTTCACTTACATAGCGGATATGACAAGCCATTGCAAGCTCTAAACCGCCACCAAGGGCTGCACCGTGAATCGCAGCAATAATTGGTTTTGGAAACTTTTCCATCCGATCAAACAAATCTTGCCCGAACTGGCCAAGGTTTGTAAAGCCTTCAGATGTAGAAACTGTTGTAAATTCTTTAATATCAGCACCTGCTGAGAAAAAACGTCCCTCCCCATGAATCACAATGACTTTAATTTCACGGTTCGGTTCAATTTCATCCAGTACGGCCGACAATTCCCTTAATAATCCTGATGATAGGGCATTTGCCGGAGGACGTTCAATGGTAATTGTTGCTAATCCATCCTCATAAGACCATTTTAAATACTCCATTTTTTCCCCTCCTTAACCTTAACTACCGGCTTCCGCAGCCATTAATTAATAGACGATGGACTGGGGCCGCCAATGCCTTCAAATCATATCTTACCTCATTCATCACCCAGGATGTAACAGTTTCATCAATCGTACCGAAAATCATCTGCCGGGCGAGACGCACATCGAGGTCGCTTGAAAACTCACCTGTTTCTTTCCCTTCAATAAGGATCTTATCAATTAAATGCAAATATCCTTTTAGAACATCATTTATTCGTAAACGAAGCTCTTTATTGGATTGACGTAATTCCAATTGGGTTACGATTGCCATGTGATAGTCATCCGATAAGAGTTGGAAATGAGTTTCAACCATCATTAATAACTTCTCTGCCGCTGTCTGTTTTCCTGCTATTTTTTCTTCAATTTTTTCAACGAAATAACCCATTTTTTCTTCAAAGAGAGAGATAAGGATATCTTCCTTGTTCTTAAAATAAAGATAAATAGTACCATCAGCCACTCCTGCCTGTTTCGCAATTTTTGAAACCTGAGCCTGGTGGTAACCATTTTCAGCAATGGCAATAACAGCGGCATCAATAATTTGCATATACTTTGGCTTACTTTTTTTCATAGCTATCCCTCCTTTGAAGAAAACTGATATACTTTAATAAAGTCAATAGAAAAATATGAATGAATCATCATTCATATTTCCATAATAGATTTTATATTTTGTTCTGTCAAGGAATCTATAGTAATTTTTAGACAAGCCTTTTTTTACAAAAAAAATAATGAAAGATTGCTGCTAGGCGTGTTTTTGGCCTTCTTCTATTTTTTGTTTTTCTTCTTCGACAAGCATTCTTCTTAGAATTTTTCCAACTGCTGATTTCGGCAATTCTTTCCTAAATTCGTACAGCCTTGGCGCTTTATAGGCCGCTAAAAATTTTCTTGCGAATTGGTTCATTTCTTCAGGTGTAGCTGTTGAGCCTTCTTTTAAAACAATATAAGCCTTAACGGTTTCTCCGCGATACTGATCAGGGATTCCTGCTGCGACAGCTTCGAGTACATCGGGATGTTCATACAACACCTCTTCGATCTCACGAGGATAAATATTAAAGCCGCCTGCAATAATCATATCCTTTTTACGATCCACTATATAAAAATAGCCTTGTTCGTCCATATAACCGAGGTCACCTGTATAGAGCCAGCCATCCTTCAAGACTTCGGCTGTTTCTTCAGGACGATTCCAGTATCCCTTCATGATTTGCGGCCCTTTGATGACGATTTCACCAATTTCCTTTACTGGCACCGGTTCGCCGGTATCAGTGGAAAGAATTTTTGCATCTGTATCAGGATAAGGGACACCTATACTTCCTTTTATTCTCTCTACATCCCACAAGAAGTTGGAGTGGGTAACTGGGGATGCTTCCGATAAACCATATCCTTCAACCAGCTTTCCTCCAGTAATCTTCTCGAAATTTTCCTGTACTTCAAGTGGAAGTGGAGCAGAACCGCTGATACACGCATCAATGGAGGATAAATCATATTTTTTCAAATCAGGATGGTTTAATAAGCCAATATAAATCGTCGGTGCACCTGGGAAAAGAGTTGGGCGTGTTTTTTGAATTGTTTTTAACGTTGTCAGTGCATCAAATTTAGGAAGTAAAATCAATTTACACCCCATTTTAATCGATAACAGCATACATACCGTCATCCCATAGACATGAAAAAAAGGAACAATAGCCAGAACACGTTCTTCTCCGGGCTTACACTTGTATATCCACTTCTCGCTCATGGTTGTATTGGAGATTAAATTTTTATGGGTTAGCATGACGCCCTTAGGTGAACCTGTGGTACCACCTGTATATTGTAATAAAGCAAGGTCCTCTTCTAGATTGACCTCATTGTCAATGAGTTTATGAGGCTTCCTTTTTATAATTTCTGAAAATCGATGGGTACTTCCTTCATGCTTTACTTTTACAACAATCCCATATTGTTTTTTCTGAATGAAAGGATAGACTAGATTTTTTGGAAAAGGAAGGTAGTCTTTAATAGCGGTTACAATAATATGCTGTAATTCAGTCTGCGGCTTTACTTTAGACACACGCGGGTAGAGGATATCTAGGGTGATGATTGCTGTTGTTCCGGAGTCATTCATTTGATATTCAAGCTCTCGTTCTGTATATAATGGGTTGGTTTGAACGACTATTCCACCAGATATTAATATACCAAAATAACAAATGACCGCTTGTGGTGTATTTGGCAGCATGATGGCTACGCGGTCACCTTTTTTTATTCCAAGGCATTCTTGCAGGTATCCGGCAAAATACAGAGCCTCATTATAAAGCTGTTTATAAGTCATTTCTTTTCCCATAAAATGAACGGCAATCTTGTCAGGATACTGCTTGGCTGCATTTATCAAATATGTTTGTACTGGTTCTGAGGAGTATTCAATACTGGAAGGAATTTCTTTTGGATAAATTTCCAACCATGGTTTGGACTCCAACATAATTAACCCCCTTTTTGAAAAAATATTTGAAAATTTTCTGATTTCTTATTCTATTATAATACAGTCCTTCACAATTAACAATTGAAGGTAGGTCAAAAAAAATCATCGCTGAATCTTATTCAGCGATGATTTTTTATGAAGCGAAAAATACCATATACACAATGCCGATTAGCAAAAACAAGCCGCATAATCCTAGAAGTATCTTAGCTAATTTCTCCACTGGTTCATTCTCCCCTTACGAAATTCCTGCACCAATTACATAGGATAATCCAATTGAGATTACCATTGAAATCAAACCGACTGCCCGATTATCGTGTTGGATTTCGTCGTCAATTTTAAATTTAGGTGTTAAAAATTCAAAGATAAAATAGCCAACTAAAAGAAGTACAAAACCATAAATTCCCCAGCCAACCATGGTGAGTACGGAGGTGTGATGTTCAATCGTGTGGCGAAAAATATTAGCTACCCCAAATATTTTTCCTCCCGTCGCCATAGCCACCGCTATATTCCCCTTTTTAATCTCTTCCCAATTTTTATATTTCGTTACTGCTTCAAAAATGGCTAAAAAGACAACCATACACAAAATGACTACACTATAATAGGCCGCTATTTGAATATACTGGTTTTCCCAAAACTGGTCCATTGCCATTCTCCCCGAACTTTATTTAAATTCAACGACGGTTACTCCTGAACCGCCTTCTCCAGCTTCTCCAAAGCGGATTTTCTTAACAGATCGATGGTTTCTTAAATATTCCTGAACACCTTGCCTTAGAGCCCCCGTACCCTTACCGTGAATAATCGAAACACGCGGATAACTTGCCAGCAGTGCATCATCAATATATTTTTCCACCTTCAGCAGTGCATCCTCATATCTTTCTCCGCGAAGGTCTAATTCTAGTTTAACATGTGATTCTCTGCCTTTAACAATTGCCATCGGTCTTGTTTCAACCTGTTTCGGGGTACCCAAATATTCCATATCTTTTTCTTTAACTTTCATCTTTAAAATGCCAATTTGAACCTGCCATTCGTTGTTCGTCACTTTTTCGACCAAAATCCCTTTTTGATCAAAGGTCAAAACTTTCACTTCATCCCCAGGCGTATAAGAGTGTTTTTTCGTTTTTTTATTGATAAGTTTCTCAGATTTTTTTATCTCAGGAGCAGCTTCCTCCAGTCGCCTTTTTGCATCAATTAATTCATGCTCTTTTATTTCCGCATTCTTTTCTGTTCTCATTTTTCGAAGATCGCGAATAACCTTCTCAGCCTCACTCTTTGCTTCATCCACAATATCTCCAGCTTTTTCGGCTGCTTTCTCAAGCATCGCGTCTTTTTTCTCATAAAACTCCATCATTTGCTTTTGCAAATCTTGATGAAGCTTTTCTGCCTGCTTTAAATAGTCCCGTGCTTCCTGCTGCTCAATTTCGGCCCTCCGTTTGCTTTCTTCCAATGAGGCAATCATTTTATCAATTTGGTTTGTATCCTCACTGACATGAGAGCGGGCAGCCTGGATCACCCTGTCGTTAAGCCCGAGTCGCTTAGAGATTTCAAACGCATTACTTCGTCCAGGTACACCTAACAGGAGTTTATAAGTTGGACTTAAAGTCTCGACATTAAACTCGACGCTAGCGTTAAGGACACCCTCCCGGTTATAGCCATATGCCTTTAATTCCGGATAATGGGTAGTGGCAATGACTCTTGCTCCCCTTCTATGGACTTCATCTAAGATCGAGATGGCGAGGGCAGCCCCTTCCTGCGGGTCTGTTCCTGCTCCTAGCTCGTCAAACAATACAAGGCTATTAAAGTCGACTCTATTTAAGATCTCAACAATATTAACCATATGGGATGAAAACGTACTCAAGCTCTGTTCAATGGACTGTTCGTCGCCAATATCCGCATACACTGCGTCAAAAACGGCAAGCTCAGAGCCATCTTGAGCCGGTACCTGCAAACCTGCTTGTGCCATTAAGGAGCACAAGCCCAGCGTTTTTAAGGTGACCGTTTTACCTCCGGTGTTTGGTCCTGTAATCACGATAGTCGTAAAATCTTTCCCAAGCATGATGTCATTCGCCACCACACCATCGATGGGGATTAGCGGATGTCTCGCTTTATATAAAGCAATTCTTCCCTCATGATTCATGTTTGGCATAGTAGCCTTTATTTTTTTTCCATATCTTGCTTTGGCAAAAATAAAATCTAAATTAGCTAAAATTTTTACGATTACCTGAAGCTCACTTTCCTGCTCCGCGGTTTTAGCGGAAAGCTCGGTCAGAATTCGTTCAATCTCCAGCTGTTCCTTAACGCGGATATCCTGCAGTTGATTATTCAATTGAACAATTACCTGTGGCTCAATAAAAAGTGTTTGGCCTGATGAACTTTGATCATGGATGATCCCGCCATAGTGACCGCGGTATTCTTGTTTTACCGGAATAACAAAGCGGTCATTACGGATGGTAACGATGGCATCAGACAACATTTTTTGTGCATTTGAAGATCGAATCATGCTTTCTAATTTTTCCCGAACCCGTGCTTCATTGGAACGGAGCTGATGTCGTAAGGTACGCAAAAGCTCACTCGCCCCATCTAAAACTTCACCACTTTCATCAATGGCATATTTAATCGCTTGCTCAAGGTTCGTAAGCGGAATGATTCTGTCCACTTGTTCTAATAAAATAGGGATTTCGGTTCTTTCTTCAGCTAATTCCTCAATGAAACGCTTCATTTGCCGGCTGGCATGAATCGTGCTGGCAATCTGCACTAATTCATGCGGGCTTAAAACGCCACCAATAACGGAGCGTTTGATATGGGCACGGATATCATGAATCCCAGATAACGGGACATTTCCTTTAATCCGAAAAACGGTTGCCGCTTCATCCGTTTCAGCCTGAAGCTTGACAACTTCTTCAAAATCAGTAGACGGCACTAAGTGCTTTATTTTCTCTTTCCCAAGTGAAGACGCAGCATGTTCTAATAGCTGCTCTCTCACCTTGGTAAATTCTAATACTTTTAAAACTCTATCTTGCATGAGGTCGAGCCACCTTTTTTATCTATTATGCAAAAATTCAAGTAAGTCATTTTTATCAAGTGCGTTGATGACAGAGGACTTTTTAATCCAGCCCTTCTTCGCTGCCGATACACCGATTTCCATATGCTTTAATGTATCAACCATGTGAGCATCTGTGTTGATGAGGATTTTCACTCCTGCATCCTGGGCTTTTCTTAGGTATTCTGCTGCCAAGTCTAGACGGTTTGGGTTTGCGTTTAATTCTAACGCGGTGTTGGTTTCCTTTGCCAGTTCGATTAACATATCAATATCAACATCGTAACCTTCGCGGCGGCCAATTTTTCTGCCGGTTGGATGGGCAATCAAATCGACATGTGCATTCATTAAAGCCGTTTTAAGGCGCTCCATGATTTTTTCTCTTGGCTGGGAAAAAGCAGAATGGATGGACGCGATAACGAAGTCCATTTCTGCTAATAATTCATCATCATAATCGAGAGTACCATCTGGTAAAATATCCATCTCAACACCGGCAAGAATTAGAAAATCATCATATTTTTCATTTAATTTCCTAACTTCTTCTCTTTGTTTTAATAATCTTTCAGCGGTCAGC
Organism: Neobacillus pocheonensis; assembly: GCF_050477905.1. Taxonomy (NCBI): domain Bacteria; kingdom Bacillati; phylum Bacillota; class Bacilli; order Caryophanales; family Bacillaceae; genus Neobacillus; species Neobacillus pocheonensis. Next base: position 25,891 of record NZ_JBCNAD010000035.1, read on the forward strand.
CCATTCGCCACTTTTAAATATTGCGAGTGATCAGTGATTGCCATATATTGATAGCCTCTTGCCCGGCAGGCTTCGGCCATTTCTTCAATCGTATGAGCACCATCACTCCAGGTGGAGTGCATATGAAGATCACCTTTAATATCTTCATGCGCAATTAGCTCTTCATTGTGTGAAAAAGTTTCGACTTCTTTTCCTTCTTCTCTTATTTCTGGTGGAATAAAAGGAAGGTCAAAATGCTTGAAAAATTCCTCTTCTGATGAGAATGTGAGGATTTCTCCTGTTTCTACGTTTTCCACACCATATTCGCTTATTTTTTCACCGCGTTCCTTTGCGAGTTGTCTCATCCGGACATTATGTTCTTTAGAACCAGTGAAGTGATGCAAGGTTGTGATAAACTCCTCGGGTTTCACTAAGCGAAAATCGACAGAAATATCATATTCGAATTCAAAAACTAACGATACCTTCGTGTCACCTGCACCAATTACTTCTTTAATAGAAGGCAAGTCTAGTAACTGCTGTCGAACCGTTTCAGGTTGATTGGTTGCGATAATAAAATCTAGGTCCTTTATCGTCTCTCTCATTCGGCGCAGGCTGCCAGCCCTTGAAAAACGAACGATGGCTTGAATTTCAGCAATTCTTGCCTCAATTTGCTCGGCAACCGGGAGCATATAAGCAAGCGGAAGACGCTCTGGTCTTGAGCCAACATTTGCAATCGCACTTAGGATTTTTTCTTCTGTTTTCTTTCCAAATCCCGCGAGCACCTGAACCTTGCCTGCCTCGCAGGCCTCTTTTAAAGCTGTGACATCTTCTATTCCGAGCTCTTGATATAGTTTCGCAATCTTTTTCCCGCCAAGGCCCGGAAGCTGCAATAAAGGAATTAGTCCGGCTGGAACCTCTTCCTTAAGCTCTTTTAATACGGAGGAAGAGCCTTCTTTTATGTATTCATCAATTACTGCGGCTGTACCCTTTCCGATTCCAGAAATCGAGGTAAAGTCTTCAATCTCCGTTAAGCTGCGTTCATCTGTTTCTAATGCATTTGCAGCTTTACGAAAGGCCGAAACCTTAAAAGTGTTTTCTCCTTTTAATTCCATATAAATAGCAATCATTTCTAATAATCGAATGATTTCTTTCTTATTTACTTTCATCAAATCCACCCACCTTGAATACATTTTACCCTTTTTTCACACATAAAGAAAAACTTCTCTGCTACAGAGAAGTTCGTGCTGCAGTCTATTCAATCTACAAGCTCTTTATCTGCTGTGAAAGAATTGGCGTGTGATTTACAATCGTATCCGCCAAAAAGGAGTTGTCCAAATAATTTTGGATAAGTTCCATTGGAATTAAGGCTGCAATATATAATACAATGAAAATAATTAAATAGATTTCTAAGAAGCCTAGTATGCCTCCTGCCCAAACATTTAACTGCCTTAGGATAGGAAGATGGGAAATAAAGTCGAGCATCGAACCAATGATTTGCATGAGGATTTTTACGGCAAAAAAGATAATCACAAATGCGATTGCACGGTAAAAAGCTGTTTCCATATTGCTTGAATCGGTAAGTATTTTTAAAGCTGTCCCTTCACCGCCAAAGTTTGGATAAGGAACCCATAATGTTAGCTTTGGAGCAAGCTCATCGTAGTATAAATATGCGACAATGTATGCAACAATAAATCCAGCTAAATGAACAATCTGCATAATAAAGCCTCTTTTAAGGCCCACAAAAAATCCGATAATAAGAAATAATAAAATGGCTAAATCTAACATAATTCTTAGTCCTTTTCTTTTTGTAGTTCTGCTTGCAGCCGTTCCAGCTCGTCTTTAATTTTAATATAATCATTCACTGCATTGACGGCAGTTAAAACAGCAAGCTTACTTGCGTCTAACAGTGGATTCTTGGAGCTGATTTCGCGCATTTTGTCATCAACTAATGATGCAACATACTTAACATGGCTCGAATTTTCCATACCTACAATAACGTATCGTTGTCCGTAAATATCTACGGTTGTTCGATTTTTTTCTGTATTTGACAACGCTAATGCCTCCATTCAAAGAATCCTACACTATATCATAACACGAACAGATATAAGTGGAAAAGTCAAACCAATTAACAAAGAATATATTTAATAGAAATGTGGTGCTTTTTTTGGGTAATGTTGTAATTATTGCCGGCATGAAAGAAATTTTAGAAATGAAAAACCATTATGGAAATTTCCTTGTTGATAAAACTCCACCTGGAAGTGTGTTTGCGGCAAAAACGCCTGCCTGTATGGTTACTGCCTATAAATCTGGAAAGGTAATGTTCCAGGGGAAAGATAGTGAAAAGGAAGCTGGTCGATGGGGTGGAACCACAGCTACTGCGCCGCCGGCAACTGCGAAAGGTAAACCGTCCGCTGCTAAAGGAGATCTTCCAGCCGGCATTGGAGGGATGTCTGTCATCGGTTCTGATGAAGTAGGCACTGGCGACTTTTTTGGTCCGATTACCGTTGTTGCTGCATATGTAAAAAAGGAACAGATCCCCTTATTAAAAGAGTTAGGCGTTCGGGATTCGAAGGATTTAAACGACGAAAAAATCGTTGAGATCGCTAAGGTGATCAAAGATGTTGTTCCTTTCAGCTTGATAACTCTTAAAAATGAAAAATACAATCAAGTGCAGCAATCAGGCATGTCGCAGGGCAAAATGAAAGCAATCCTACATAATCAGGCTATTTTAAATGTGTTAGGGAAAATTGCCCCATCGAAACCAGAGGCGATACTTATCGACCAATTTGTGCAGGCTAGCACCTATTTTCAGCATGTTAAAGGTCAAAAAGCGATCGCGAAGGAAAACGTATATTTTAGCACGAAAGCGGAAGGAATTCATTTGGCGGTCGCTGCTGCAAGCATTCTTGCCCGATATGCGTTTATTCAATATATCGATAAGCTTAGCGAGGCAGCTGGTTTTAAGATTCCTAAGGGTGCCGGGGCGCAGGTGGATGTTGCTGCTGCTAAACTGATTTTGAATAAAGGCCGTGAAGTTTTACCTTCCTTTGTAAAGCTACATTTTGCAAATACGGATAAAGCGATGGCGATCGTTAATAAAAAGCGATAATTTCTTTTGTTAAAGAATAAATTTTATTGGAGAGAGAGGGGATATTGTGGTGAATAGACTTACTGACGAAGAAATAACTTCAGCTGTTGCCGAGTTAACCGGATGGAAATTGGATGGAAAATTCATTGTGAAAAAATATCGATTTAAGGAGTTTTTAAAAGGTATTGGGTTTGTGAATGAAATTGCACAGCTTTCTGAGGAAAAAAATCATCACCCATTTATTGCGATCGATTATAAATTAGTGACATTGCGGTTAACATCATGGAATGCTGGGGGATTGACGGATCTGGATATCGCGTTAGCGAAAAATTATGATGCAATTTATCAAAATTTTAAAGGGGAATCATGATAAAACACCTCCACGAGTTGGGAGATGTTCTTTCTAATGATGGCCATTTAATTTTGAAGCTGATTTTTCAAATTGGGATCTGCTGATGGGGTATACAGAGGAGGATATTAAAAGAATTGCGAAGTCCGTTAAAACATTGGCTGAAAAACCCAGTGGCACCAATCAGGTAACCCATAGTACAAATTTTTCCTAGTCAATAAAGATGGTGTGGTTGTGAAAGGCTATGACGGCGTAAAGCCGCCTTTTGAAGAGATTATGAAAGCCAACAAAAAAAGAGTATCACTTCAGAAGAATGATACTCTTTTTTGATTGATTTTTTACCCTCTTAAAACTGCACCTGCTTTTTCTTTTAAAGCCTCAAGCACTTGTTCATGTACCTTCGTTACTTCTTCATCTGTCAAAGTACGCTCAGGATCTACATATTTTAATGAGAATGCAATCGACTTCTTGCCTTCTTCCATTTTATCGCCTTCATACAAGTCAAACACCTGAACCTCTTTCAGAAGAGGCGCACCTGCCGTCAGGATAATTTCTTTCAGCGTGCCTGACACAGTTTCTTTGTTTACCACAAGGGCAATGTCTCTTGTGATTGATGGGAAACGTGGAATGGCTTCGTACTGTAATACCGGTGCGTCTGCCTCAAGAACAGCTTTTAATGAAAGTTCGAATACATACGTATCTTTCAAATCGAGATCTTTCTGAACGCTTGGGTGTACTTGGCCAACAAAGCCGATTTTCACACCGTTCAATAAAATTTCTGCTGTACGGCCTGGATGCATGCCTTCCACTTGTGCCTGAACATACCCAACGCGTTCTGCAAGGCCAAGTTTCGCAAACATTCCTTCTAAAATTCCTTTAACAACGAAGAAGTCTACTGCCTTCTTCTCTCCTTGCCAAGAATGGGAATGCCAAAGACCGGTAACCGCTCCAGCTAAATGCTCTTTTTCTTCCGGTAATACATCCGTACCATTCGCTAAGAAAACTGCCCCAGTTTCATATACTGCTAAGCTATCGTTTTGACGGGCACTATTATATTTTAAAACCTCTAATAACTGCGGCAGGATGCTTAAACGAAGGATGCTGCGCTCTTCACTCATTGGCATTGCTAAGCGGATTGTATCACGCTTTTCAATCGCAAATTGACTAGCTTTCTCTTCACTAGTTAAGGAATACGTTACGGCTTGATATAGGCCTGCTCCCTCAAGGTATTGACGCACAATCCGTCGTTTCTTCTGGTAAGCAGATAAGCGGCCAGGAGTTGAAGAACCTATTGGCAATGTTTTGGGAATGTTGTCGTATCCGTATAGACGGGCTACTTCCTCAACAAGATCTTCTTCAATTCTGATATCGCCGCGACGTGTTGGTGCCGTTACTGTAACTAGGTCTCCCTCAATTGAAACCTCAAATTGCAGACGGTCGAAGATTTCCTTTACGTCCTTCATCACAAGGTCTGTTCCAAGTACACGATTGATTTTTTCAAGCGTAATTGAAACAACCGCTGGTTCAACAGTAAGTGTATCAACTTCTGACGTACCTTCTAAAACTTCCCCGCCTGCGTACTTCGCCATTAAGTAAGCGGCACGGTCACCCGCAGCACTAACACGGTTAGGATCGACACCTTTTTCAAAACGGGCGCTTGCTTCACTTCGTAAACCGTGGTCTTTAGATGATTTTCTCACAGCACCCCCGCTGAAGTATGCTGCCTCTAGTAGCACAGTAGTTGTATCTGAAGTAACCTCTGAATTGGCTCCACCCATTACACCTGCTAGAGCAACAGGCTCTACACCGTTGGTAATCACAAGATGTTCGGAAGTTAATGTTCGTTCAACATCGTCAAGAGTAACAAACTTTTCACCATCAACAGCACGACGTACAAGTATTTCTTTTGACCCTAAACGATCATAGTCAAACGCATGAAGCGGCTGGCCGTATTCTAAAAGAATATAGTTCGTAATATCGACCACATTATTATGTGGACGGATTCCCGCTGACATTAAGCGTGTTTGCATCCAAAGCGGTGATGGGCCAATTTTTACATTTTTGATCATTTTTGCTACATATAAAGGGTTATCTTCTTTTGCTTCTACAACAACTTTCACATAGTCAGATGCTTTTTCAGAAGATGCCTGCAGGTCAGTTTCTGGTAACTTTACGTCCCGGCCCAAAATCGCAGCCACTTCATATGCAACACCCAGCATACTTAATGCATCGGCGCGATTAGGAGTTAAGCTTAACTCAAGAACTTCATCATCACGATTTAATTGTGCAAGTGCATCAATACCAACTTCAGTATCCGCAGGGAAAACAAAGATTCCCTCAGAATACTCTTTTGGTACAACCTTACCTTCCATTCCAAGCTCAGTAAGTGAGCAAATCATGCCGTTCGATTCTTCACCGCGAAGTTTCGCCCGTTTAATTTTAAAATTACCTGGAAGCACTGCTCCAACTTTTGCTACCGCAACCTTTTGTCCTTGGGCTACATTCGGCGCTCCGCAAATGATTTGCACAGGCTCTCCTTCACCAACATCAACAAGACATTTGCTTAATTTATCAGCATTTGGGTGCTGTTCACGCTCCACCACATGGCCGACAACAACACCTTTTATGCCGTTGTTAAGGATTTCTACACCCTCAACTTCAATCCCGCTTTTAGTAATTTTTTCAGCTAATTCAGCTGCTGACACTCCAGTTAAATCTACATAATCCTGAAGCCATTTATATGAAACGAACATGTCGTCATCTCCTCCTATTATCTAGCTACAGCGCCTAGGGGCTTCCGCTTTTAGTATTATTCGTGTTTCGAGAATTGCTTTAAGAATCTTACATCGTTTGTATAGAAGTGTCTAATATCATCGACACCATATTTCAACATGGCAATTCGCTCTGGTCCCATCCCGAAGGCAAAGCCAGTGTATTTTTTAGAATCATAGCCCGCCATTTCAAGGACGTTTGGATGAACCATGCCAGCGCCAAGAATCTCTATCCAGCCTGTTTGCTTACATACGCTGCATCCAGAGCCGCCGCAAATTTTACAAGAAATATCCATTTCAACAGATGGCTCTGTGAATGGGAAGAAGCTTGGGCGTAAGCGGATTTCACGGTCCTCACCGAACATTTTCTTCGCAAATACTTCTAAGGTTCCTTTAAGATCGCTCATGCGAATATTTTCGCCGACCACAAGTCCTTCAATTTGCATGAATTGATGTGAGTGTGTCGCATCATCATTATCACGGCGATAAACTTTTCCTGGGCAGATAATTTTTATTGGACCTTTGCCTTGGTGCTTTTCCATTGTCCGTGCTTGAACTGGTGATGTGTGTGTACGCATCAAAATTTCTTCTGTAATATAGAAGGAATCCTGCATGTCTCGGGCTGGGTGGCCTTTCGGTAAATTCAGCGCTTCGAAGTTATAATAGTCCTGTTCCACTTCTGGACCTTCTGCAACCTCGTATCCCATACCGATGAATAAATCTTCAATTTCTTCAATGATTCTAGTCAGCGGGTGGTGGTTTCCAACCTTTACAGGGCGTCCTGGTAGAGTTACGTCAATGCTTTCGGATGCTAGTTTTTCAAGGACTGCTGCTTCCTCTAATCCTTTTTGTTTTGCTTCGATTTTGACCGCAATCGCTTCGCGAACTTCATTCGCAAGTGCTCCCATAACCGGGCGCTCTTCTGCTGAAAGCTTGCCCATTCCGCGCAATACTTCAGTGATAGGACCTTTTTTTCCTAAATAAGCAACACGGATGTCATTCAATTCTTTTAAGTCTGCAGACTGTTCAATTTTCTGAATAGCCTCTTCCTGCAATTCCTTTAAACGTTCTTGCATGTCTTTTCCTCCTTAACATTTTGGAAATATGATAATGGGTCGAATGAGCTTTTTTAAAAAATTGGCTCTGTTAAATTGGCTGTTGATTTCCGCTCCAGGCGCTCAGCAAACCCGCGGGCGTGCCAGGGAGCCTCCTCGGCGCATTAGCGCCTGTGGGGTCTCCCCTGCCCCGTACTCCCGCAGGAGTCGAGCGCCTTCCGCTCCAATCAACAGAGTATAAAAAAACAAAATCGTTTAACAGAGCCAAAAAAATAAAAAAACCCCATCCCTGGAAAGGGACGAGGTTTTGAATTCGCGGTACCACCCTTGTAAACACCATATGTATAACACACTAGTGTTCGCTTCATTCGGATAACGGCATGTGCCGGTGCATCTTTACATTTTATAAAAAATGGTCCCGATGCCGACTCGGGAGGTGAATTCTCTTGTCATTTCCATAAAAGTGCTTTCAGTCACGGCACTTTCTCCCTAAATGAATAACAGGCAAGATACTATTCTCCGTCATTGTCTTTAAAATTATCAACATTGTTAAATATTATATAATAATTTTTCTGGCGTTTCAAACAAGTTTGTAGTTATTTTTTTAAATAGTATAAAAGAATACCGGTAGCAACAGCCACATTGAGTGATTCGCTTTTACCGTAAATCGGAATATAAAGGTTAGCGGTGGTGTTTGCGAGCAGTTCGTTGTTCACTCCGCTGCCTTCGTTCCCGACAATGAGTGCAAAGGATTCATTGGTTGAAGTATCAGTATATGCAGAGGCTCCTTCAAGTGCTGTTCCGAATAAAGGAATATTTTTTTCTTTCAGCTTAGAGGTCCATTCGTGCAGGTCACCTCTGATGATCGGCAGGTGAAAATGGCTTCCCTGTGCCGACCTTAAAACTTTTGAGTTGAAAATATCGACGCTGCCTCGGCCGACGATGACCGCATCAATTCCCGCTGCATCGGCTGTGCGAATCATTGTGCCGAGATTGCCTGGATCCTGAACCGCATCAATGAGCAGGTAAGTTTTTGCATCTAAAGCCCCTTGATCAGGCTGGCGGCACACTGCATAAATTCCTTGTGGTGCTTCCGTCTCCGAAAGTGAATTTGAAATTTCTTCGGTTACAAGGGTAACTGGCGTACCGGCAGTGTCCCAACGCGGCGGCACACCTACTTTTTCGGAAACAATAATTTCTAACACTTGCTCCCCCTGTTTGAGAGCTTCTTCCACTAAATGAAAGCCTTCTACTAAGAATGTACCGGACCGATCCCGCTCTTTTTTCGTTAAAAGCTTTTTCCATTGTTTTACTTTAGGATTATTGACTGATTCAATGTGTTTCAAAACTGGATCTCCTTACTTTATTGATTTTCTCATTATAGCCCAATTAGGATACATAATAAAACCAAAAAATAGAAATGATATTAAAGAATAGGTTAATAAAGGAGTGTTGTTTATGAATTTAAATTTGCGAAATGCCATTATTCACAATGTTTCCGGAAATTCACAAGATCAGTTAGAAGATACAATCGTTGATGCCATTCAAAATGGTGAAGAAAAAATGCTTCCTGGTCTTGGTGTATTGTTCGAAGTCATTTGGAAAAATTCATCTGAAGAAGAGAAAAAAGAGATGCTTGCAACCCTGGAAAGCGGGTTAAAGTAATAATTTTTTTACAAAGCTGTCGATCGAGTCCGGTTGACGGCTATTTTTATGGGAAAATTTGATTTATCTGCGGAAAAATACAGTTTATCTGTGAAAATCCGTGATTTATCTGCGATAATTACCAATTTATCTGCGAAACTACAGCATTTATCTGCGAAACAAATAAAATCCCCGGCTAAACCTCAGCCGGGGATCTCACATTTAATATTATTCAAACGTAATCTTATCAACAGTTTCACGATCTAAACGCTTAATCACTTCAACAATCAACTTAACGGCATTTTCATAGTCATCACGGTGAAGCATTGCCGCGTGAGTATGGATATATCGAGTCGCGATCGTAATCGCCAACGCCGGAACACCATTATGTGTAATATGAATTGGACCTGCATCGGTTCCACCGCCAGGGATGGCATCAAATTGATATGGGATGTTCAGTTCATCGGCAAGGTCTGTGATAAAGTCACGCAAGCCTTTATGGGAAACAAGGGTTGCATCATATAAAATAATTTGCGGACCTTTGCCCATTTTGCTCATGGCTTCTTTTTCAGTAATTCCTGGCGTATCGCCAGCAATACCGACATCCACCGCGAAACCGATATCCGGCTCAATTTGAGATGCTGAAGTGCGCGCACCACGAGTACCCACTTCCTCTTGAATCGTTCCTACTCCATACACTTCGTTTGGATGGTCAACACCCTTAAGCTGCTTCAAGACATCAATCGCAATCGCACAGCCGATTCGGTTATCCCAAGCTTTTGCTAAAAGCATTTTTTCATTGTTCATTACGGTAAACTCAAAATATGGAACGACCATATCACCAGGACGTACGCCCCACTCCATCACTTCTTCACGGCTTGAGGCACCAATATCGATAAACATGTCTTTGATTTCAACTGGCTTCTTGCGGGCTTCCGGTGATAAAATATGTGGAGGTTTTGAGCCAATAACCCCTGTCACATCACCTTTTCTCGTAACAATTGTCACGCGCTGTGCAAGCATAACCTGTCCCCACCAGCCGCCGACGGTTTGAAATCGAAGGAAGCCTTTATCATCAATTTGAGTAATCATAAAACCGACTTCGTCAAGGTGACCAGCTACCATGATTCGCGGCCCGCCCTCTTTACCTACTTTTTTCGCAATTAAACTGCCGAGACCATCCGTTGTGACTTCATCGGCATAAGGAGCTATGTATTTTTTCATGACTTCGCGTACTGCACGCTCATTGCCGGGAATACCATTGGCATCAGTTAATTCTTTTAACATCGACAATGTTTCATCTAATTTTGCCATTTGTTTCGACCCCCTTTTATGTATGTACAGCATTCATTATACCGAATCCACTAGTAAATTAACAAATTTTCAGCTAATAGTTATTTTGCTGTCTTTGATAATTTACTTCATTTTTATGAAAATATGCCTGCTCCATTTCTTCATAGCTGATTCCAAGCAATGAAGCCAATTTCAGGTATGCTTCAAATAGTGTTTTATAATCTTCAAAGCTCTTGCTGGTTTGAAAAAGACTTATTCCTTCATAGACCTTCAAAAATTGATCTGTAGGACTCAACGATGATGGCTTCATAGACAAATTTAAATCCTTCTGGTCAAATCCACATTCAATTCCCAGTGATAAAATAAAATGAATACCGTCGACAAACTCCTCAAGGATGACGTCCTTTGGCGAGGAAGGTTTCACACTCCAAAACTTAAAACATCTCGTTTCATTCGCCAATTCTCCGATTTCTACGAGTAAGGCAAGAACTTTCCTGCTAAATAAATTTTCTTTTTGCAACTGATGGTTTTCTTGAATATGGGTATCCAAAGCTTTTTGCATTTGAAACAGTTTTTCAAGTTTCATTACGAAATCACTCCTAGGACTTTTATAAGCAGAACTATTTCTAGTATTGCAAGAATGGGAAAACCAAGTTTAAACGATAAATGCTTCGTTTTATGACGATAAAACTGCATTCCTGCTGTCGTACCAACCGCTCCTCCAAACAGTGCCACTAGCCATAACGTCCTCTCGCGGATTCTGTACTCATGCTTTTTAGCACGCCTCTTATCTTCCCACATGATCACAAGACCAGCGATATTTATGATTAAATAGGCTGCTATCAAAATTGCCATTCAGCAATTTCCCCCCTTTATAGAAAAAGCCATCCTCATCAAAGAGAATGGCATTTATAAAAATTACTTATTAAAAGATTGTTTTGCAACGTTTGCTAATTCAGCAAATGCGTTTGCATCGCTAACTGCTAATTCAGCAAGCATTTTGCGGTTTACTTCAATACCAGCAAGCTTTAAGCCATGCATTAAACGGCTGTAAGAAAGACCGTTCATACGAGCTGCTGCGTTGATACGAGTAATCCAAAGTTTGCGGAAGTCGCGCTTCTTTTGACGACGATCGCGGAATGCATACATTAATGATTTCATAACCTGTTGGTTAGCAACTTTATATAATGTATGTTTTGAACCGAAATAACCTTTAGCTAATTTAAGAACTCTTTTACGACGTTTGCGAGTAACAGTACCGCCTTTTACACGTGGCATGTAATTTCCCTCCTAGATATATCAATCAATCGATATTTTACTTCATGTTAGTTAATAATTGACGAATGCGTTTGAAATCACCTTTAGAAACAAGTGATGCTTTGCGAAGCTTACGCTTTGCTTTTGTAGATTTGTTAGCGAATAAGTGGCTTGTATAAGCGTGGTCACGCTTTAATTGTCCAGATCCAGTCTTTTTGAAACGCTTTGCAGCGCCGCGGTGAGTTTTCATTTTTGGCATTGGGATATCCTCCTTATTACTTATCTGCTTTAGGTGCTAAAACCAAGAACATGCTTCGGCCATCCATTTTTGGATGTGACTCAATAGTCGCTACTTCCTTGCATGCTTCTGAGAAACGGTCTAAAACGCGTTGACCAATTTCTTTATGTGTAATCGCCCGGCCCTTGAAACGGATTGAAGCTTTTACCTTGTCGCCTTTTTCCAAGAACTTAATAGCATTGCGAAGCTTTGTATTAAAGTCATGCTCATCAATCGTTGGGCTTAGACGAACTTCTTTAGTAGTGATGATTTTTTGATTCTTTCGAGCTTCTTTTTCTTTCTTTTGATTCTCGAATTTAAATTTGCCATAGTCCATAATTCGGGCTACTGGAGGCTTTGCATTTGGTGCAACAAGTACCAAATCAAGATTTACTCTTCCAGCAATTTCAAGCGCCTCGTTTTTGGATTTAATTCCTAATTGCTCGCCATTTTGATCAATTAAGCGAACTTCACGAGCGCGAATACCCTCATTTAACAACATGTCTTTGCTAATAGTTAGCCACCTCCAAGGTTTTATCAAGAATACTTTCATCAGGTTTAAGAAGACTAGAAAGGCTCACCGTTCAAACCATGATTTGTGACACCGTGTAGAATCGACAGGATCAAGCAGTGCTTTTCATTAAGTACACAAATAAAAAAGTGCGGATGAACACACCCACACTTTACGAGACATAAGTAATAAACAAAAAAGTTCACGTAAAACCTGTCAACAGCTTTAACAGCGTCAAATCAGGTGAGAAGCGGGTGCTTCTTCTTTTCCCAAAAACAAGTATTCAATTTTTACCTTAGTAACTATAACATAAGCAAAGTACTCATGTCAAACAAACTATTTTCATGACAACGAAATTTATTTTAGCAAGAAACCAAAAATTATTCAATAGTTTTTTTTCAAAAGAAAAAGAGAGGAGAGCCTCTCTTCATCATTTATCCTCTTTTTACTTCAGCATTAAGTGAAGCAAGAAACTCTGCAAATGGCTTTGTTTCTGAGTTTTGCTCACCATATTTACGGACGTTAACAGCTCCGTCCTCGACTTCTTTGTCACCAACAACCAGCATATATGGTATTTTTTGCATTTGGGCTTCACGGATTTTGTAGCCGATTTTTTCGTCGCGGCCATCCAATTCAACGCGGAATCCTTCAGCCTGCAGCTGCTCCTGAACCTTGCGAGCATAGTCATAGTGTGCGCCTGGTGAAACAGGAATCACTTGTACCTGTACTGGTGCGAGCCAAGTTGGGAATGCTCCCTTGTATTCTTCAATCAAGAAGGCTACAAAACGTTCCATTGTTGAGACGACACCGCGGTGGATAACAACTGGGCGGTGCTGTTTGCCATCTTCGCCGACATAGTTTAAATCGAATCGTTCAGGAAGCAAGAAATCTAATTGAACTGTAGATAAAGTTTCGTCTTTACCCAACGCAGTCTTAACTTGAACATCTAGCTTAGGTCCGTAGAAGGCTGCTTCTCCTTCTGCCTCGTAATAATCAAGACCTAAGTCATCCATCGCTTCCTTCAGCATACCTTGTGCTTTTTCCCACATAGCATCATCATCAAAATACTTTTCAGTATCTTGCGGGTCACGGTAGGAAAGGCGGAAGGAATAATCATTGAGATTAAAGTCTTTATAAACATCCAAAACCAGGTTCACAACCCGCTTGAATTCATCTTTAATTTGGTCTGGACGAACAAAAATGTGAGCATCATTTAATGTCATCCCGCGAACACGCTGCAATCCTGATAAGGCGCCGGACATTTCATAGCGATGCATTGTACCAAGTTCAGCTACTCGAATCGGAAGTTCACGATAGCTGTGAATGCTGTTCTTATAAACCATCATATGATGCGGGCAGTTCATTGGACGAAGAACTAATTGCTCGTTATCCATGTCCATTACCGGGAACATGTCTTCTTGGTAATGATCCCAGTGACCAGAAGTTTTATAAAGATTAACACTTCCCATTACCGGAGTATAGACATGGTCATAACCTAAACGTACTTCTTTATCAACTATATAGCGCTCAACGATGCGGCGAATAGTTGCACCTTTCGGAAGCCATAACGGTAAACCCTGCCCAACTAATTGAGAATTAGTGAAAAGATTTAATTCTTTCCCGATTTTACGGTGGTCACGCTCCTTTGCCTCTTCTAACAGGCGAAGGTGCTCAGCCAAATCTTCTTTCTTAAAAAAGGCAGTTCCATACACACGCTGCAGCATTTTATTGTTGCTGTCGCCGCGCCAGTAAGCTCCTGCAATACTCAGTAGTTTGAACTCTTTTATTTTTCCAGTGGATGGGACATGGACACCACGGCAAAGGTCTAAAAATTCTCCTTGCTGATAAATTGTAACAGTCTCTTCATCCGGTATGGCTTCAATTAATTCAAGCTTATAGGGATCATCCATTTCTTTAAAAATCTGAACGGCTTCAGTACGGCTTACTTCCTTGCGGACAATTTCAATATTTTCGTTGACGATTTTTGCCATTTCTTTTTCAATCTTTGGAAGGTCTTCAGGTGTTAAGGATTCCTCAAGATCCATGTCATAATAGAATCCACCTTCAATAACCGGACCGACACCGAGATTAACATTTGGGAATAGTCTATTTACAGCCTGTGCCATTAAGTGTGCAGTACTATGACGCAACACCTCTAAAGCATCTTTGTGTTCTGGTGTAACAATTTCTATTGAACCATCCTCAAGGATTGGGCGGCGAAGATCATACATTTGTCCGTTCCATTTACCCGCAATTGCCTTTTTCTTAAGACCTGGGCTGATGGATGCGGCAATATCTTCCGTTGTTGTTCCTTTTGGGAACTCCTTTACTGCCCCATCAGGAAACGAAATCTTCACAACGTCTGACATAACAATTCCTCCATTCATTTTGAGCGCCAGATTTGGTCGCTTTTAAAAATAAGGCTGTGTTAAATAGGTTGTTGATTTCCGCTCCGGGCACTCGCTTTCCGCGGGGAGGTCCTGGAGCCTCCTCGGCGCTTTGCGCCTGTGGGGTCTCCAGTGACCTCTCTACCCCGCAGGAGTCGAGTGCCCTCCACTCCAATCAACAAGGTGCAAAATCAACACTGTCCTTTAACACAGCCAAAAATAAAAAAACCCGTCCCTGGAAAAGGGACGAGTTTTGATTAACACGTGGTTCCACCCAATTTTTCATAATAAACATGCACATTATTATGACTTTAGGATTGGGTAACGGTTTTGGCCGTCAGCGATTACTTCCTTTAACAAAAATAAAGGGTTCACTGCTGAAGTTTAAAGGTGGTAAGTATTTATTCCGTGTTGGGAGACTTTCAGCCAGCGGACTCCCTCTCTAGTAAACCGTAAAGAAATACTATTATCCTTATCATTACTTTTACTGTGATAATTTACTATGTAGGTTATTATAATGATTTATTTTTGAAAAATCAAGGTACATAAAACTAAATATTGACAAAATTTTATTTCTCTATGCATGATGTTCTGAAGAATTTGTATCTATGGCACGATTCTTTGTTTCACGGAGGACTTCATATGAATGAATGGATACTCTTTCTTCAAAAATATTTTTGATGGTTCTGACTAAAGGTTCATCCGCATTTTTTGTATAAATAAAAATAGATGTTGGCGCAATGGATAAAAGCGGTGCTATTGAAGCAGAATCCACATAAACAGGATGATTAACCAGTAATTTTCGGTCAATCATTCTCGTTAATTCGCCCCGTTTCATTTCCACCAATTGCTCATTGTAAAAAGTGATTTCGTCATCAAACAAGATGTGAAGAATCTCCATTTTCGGTTCACGGTTTGCCAAAAACCCTCTAAGCATATGCACAAACATTTGATATTCCTGCTCCATTTTATACTCATCTATCGCAATTTCCACATAGGTTTCAAGCAACTGGAGATAAGAACGCAAGCGGAATTTTAACAATGAATCAATTGAAAACGAAACATTGTCTTGAAAAATATGGTCAATCGCAGCCCTGATATTAGGCTCCTCAACTGTTTCCTTCAATAAGCCTTTTATTTCCTCTCGCTGCCCTTCAAGAACGGAATAAATAATCTCCAATATTTGTTGCTGTTCTTCCTGATCCTCATAAAAATAATGATCCTTTAAAATATCACAAAACCAATCATCCCGCTTAATAATGGTTATAAATTCAAAAAATGCACTTTTTACTTTGGAAAAAAAATCATCGCTAAAAAAGCCATTTAAGATTTTTACTATATGACGATCTTCAAAAAGAAGAATATTTTCACTATCTAATTTATTATTTAAACACTTCAGTAAGTGGTTATAAAACTTCATTGCATCCATCTTACTTTGGAAGATGATTTCTACCAACCAAATCCCCCCTTTAACCAAATGTCTGTTTTAATATATATGGGGGACTTGGCCAAAATAGAAGTTAGCAGTTGGATAAAAAAAGGACTGCCCGCATCTTTCTAGGCAATCCATTTTATAAATTATTATCGTCGGTTCGGTCCGTCAACGAGAACCGGCTCGCTTAAAGAACGAATCCGTTCCATAATCCGCCGCGCTTTCATTTTCTCTTCTTCTCCGCGTTGACTGTATGTCAAATGATGCTCGAGCCCCGCAAAATCAAAGTTCGAAGTAAAAAATGTCGGCAGGCTTTCAAGCATTCGAAACTGGAGAATCGGCCCTAATACTTCATCTCTTGTCCAGCTTGAAACGGCTTCAGCACCAATATCATCAAGCATTAAGATTGGTTCTTTTTTTAGTGCTTCGATTTTTTCGTTTAAGGTGGAATCGGCAATAGAGCTTTTCATTTCCCGGAGCAGCTCTGGAACATAAACAATCATGGAGGAAATTTGCTTTTTAGCAAGTTCGTTGGCAACAGCTCCTAACAAATAAGATTTTCCAACGCCAAATTTTCCGTAAAAATATAATCCTTTTTGTTTTTTACCCTTTTCATAATTCATTAAAAAGGTAGCCGCTTTATCGACCGCATCCAGTCTGCCTGAATCACCTTCAAAGTCCTCGAAGGATGCTTGCAAAATATCTCGAGGCACATAAAGGCTTTTAATGAGCTGTTCATTTTTCCTCTTGTCATCGGCGATTACTTTTCTCGGACATCTTTTATAAACAACATCTATAGAGCCTCGGTTAATCACTAATTCCGGGTGATACCCCTGCATCATATTGACACAGCCATCAAGGCTTGGACATTTATTACATCCTATACTTTGCTTCGTGTATTCAAATAATTTAATAAGGCCTTTATTAATCATATCATGCGTCACTTCATCCTGATGCTCCATTAAAAAAGCCCTCACATCCGGATTTTGGAGAACCTCCTGCCGCTGTGCTTCAAACCGTTTTTGAAAGTTTTCATTCGAAGCGAGTCTCTGCAGTGTTTTATTAATTCTCTCCATAGTCTGTCACCCCCTATTTTCGAAAAGCCTTTAATTTTTCCTCGATGGCACGCTTTTTCGCTTCGTTATCAGAGCTGTTATCCTGTGAACTATCTTTAGCGGGATTATTAGAGCTTTCATCAAACCAGTCGGGAATTAATTCTGTCCGAATCGGCTTTTTATTTGCTCCTTTGCCGCTTGATTTTTTACTATCCGTCCAGCCAATATACGTGCGATGCTCTTTCTTGGCTAATTCCATTGCGTCTTTGACCGTCTTTATTTGTTTCCTTGCCCAGTGGCCTGCAATTTTTTCCACATAACCCTTTGTCAGCTTCATATCCGTTTTCAGCATCACAAATTGAACAAGGACATTAATCACGCCTGGAAGAAGCTTTTGTTTAAACATCACTTCCTCAATAATTTGTAAATCTGATTTTGAAGGCTCTCCCCCTCCGGAGAGGTCCTTTAAAACCTGTAAAGGTGAAGTCGTTTCAAGATAACGGATTAGTTTTTCTTCTTGAGTCTTGGGCTCCGTTACTTGAACTTGCTGAACAGCCGGCTGAGTCCGTTCAATTAGGTTAGGGAGCTGATCATGATTCACATATTGATACCAATCACGGGCACCTTTTCGTAATTCTTCAATATCGATTTCATTTGATTCATTTAGTGCGCTAAAAATAATGTTTTTCATTTGCAGAGGATCAATCATATATAAGAATGCCAAATTGCTAATCACTTCTTTTACCTTCTGGGTTAACGCTTTCCTTGGAACAAGCGATTCATTTAGTCCAGCCAACAGCATTTCAAAATCAAATGTATCACCATTGACTTGAATCCCACTTGGCTCATAACGGCCAATAAATTGTTTATTATCTTCAACATCCAGTTCGGCAGAATGGTCCTGTAAATATTGCATACTTCCAGGCAGGGAGGAGGCAAACACTTCCTGGAAAGCTTTCGTCACTTCCAAATACTCTTTCTCGTCCGGCTTCTTATGATCAGAAAAAAACCGCTTCAGGCGAGCATAATGGTTTTTTCCAATTTTTCGATAAAGATAAATATTTAACATCCCATCTAAAAAGAACTGTTCGGGATTTAAAGGCGGATGAAGCTCATAAATAAATGACCGTTCACCTTCATCCATTTGCATATATGTTTTTAATAAACCAATACCCTCCAGCTTTAATCGAGCTTCATAAATTTCTTTTAAATTCATGCCTGTCAAATTCATTAATAGGTGATGGGTGGAGGATTCCGACCAAAGTCTATTTTCCTCTAACTCCGCCCAAAGTGTCATATATACACTAAAACAGGCCGAACCAATCAAAGGCTGATATAAAAACGTCAGCACTTTTCTGTCATAATCATGCAAGAGCCCATTCGCTCCTACAATATAACGGTCGATAGGAAGAATTTCCTGCCAATGCTGCGCCATACCATTCAACTCTCCTTTAATTTAAAAAGAGAGCTACTGCTCCCTCAAGATTTCTCTTTATTAATCAGTTCCTTTAATTCCTGAATAAACACATTTATATCTTTAAATTGACGATATACAGAAGCAAAGCGGACATAGGCAACTTCGTCGACATGCGCCAATCTGTCCATGACCATTTCGCCAATCTCTTCACTTTTAATTTCTGAAATACCCTGGCTACGAAGTGCTTTTTCCACTCCATGCGTAATATCCTCTAATTCCTTAAGGGCAACAGGGCGCTTCTCACAGGCTTTTATAAGTCCACGCAGAATTTTATCGCGGCTAAATTCTTCCCTTGTACCTTCCTTCTTCACGACAATTAAAGGAATCTCTTCGATTTTCTCAAAGGTAGTAAAGCGATATCCGCATTCTTCACACTCGCGTCTTCTTCTTGTCGCCCGACCCTCATCAACAGGGCGAGAATCGAGCACACGAGTACCATAATTTTGACATGAAGGGCATTTCATTTGCTAATCAACTCCAACTCTCCACAATAAATCCGTACAATATTCATACTATTATCTTATAAAAAAGAATACCTTTTCACAAGTAGAAGTATTAGGAGTTTTTAATACTTGTATGTAATTGATTCATTCGCTCGTAATAAGAGTTGATTCGTTTTTTCAAGCTTGGATAGCTACCAAACAGTGAGAATTTCTCGGTGGAAATATTAAAATCAATCGCTGTTTGCATTGGCTTTACAGTCACAATAGTCGCTATAAGGAAGCACGAAAAGGGTTTACTGATTTCAACTGCAATCTCCCCATGTTCTTTCGAAACAGTCATAATCCGGCAATCAGCGTCTTCTCGAAACATTTTTTCGACTGAATCAAATAATTGATTAAGCGTAGCCTTATAATAATGTGTTTTCAGTGAAGCATCTGTGTTTCTTTCAGATGTTTCAATTTCTCTTTTAAACCGAGTAAATAAATTAGCCATAAAAACCCCCTGCAATTATACACATTTTATTATAGTGTACAACATTACAGTAAAAATATAAAAAGAGGTGTATTGAAATATACACCTCTTACGCTGTTTATTTTTATTAGGATTTAAAGAACTCGTGCTTGTTTTACTTGAACAGGACCCATTCCGCGTGGAATTTCAATATTCTCACGTGTTTCGGCATTTAACGCTTCAGCAATATAATCAGCCGCAATATTCGGGTTTAAATCACCGCAAGTATATACATCAATGCTGGCATATCCGTGTTCAGGGAAGCTGTGGATGGTTAGGTGTGATTCAGAAATAATAACAACACCGCTAACACCTTGCGGAGCGAATTTATGAAAAGCTACTTCGCGAATTTCCGCACCTGACTTAAGAGCTGCTTCTACAAAAGTTTGTTCAATAAAGTCCATGTCATTCAATTTTTCAAAGTCGCATCCCCATAATTCAGAGATTACGTGACGTCCCATTGTTTCCATATTCATTTTCCCCCTCTAACCTTTTTCAGATCCTCTCTTGAAATCCTTTAATGACGGTACTGAGTAACTACCACGGGGGAAAGTTAGTCCAGAGAGGTCCTAACCCTTTAAGTAATTATTCGCTACCTAATTTCAAGAAGTTCACGATGACTAGTATACTTTGTTTATATTTTTTTTGCAACCTATCAAAATAAATTTTTTACAAGTATCAAATTATTCCATGTAATGATATTCAAAAGAGAATAAAAAGCAACAAAAAAGCTGTCAATCGACAGCTTTTTTATCCAACCTTGACCTTCGATAGATTCGCAATTTCATCTGCAACAAATAATGTGAGGTCAACGACGCGCGAAGAGTAGCCCCATTCATTATCATACCAAGCTAGTACCTTTACTTTTCTTGTTCCCATCACCATGGTTGAGAGACCATCTATAATGGCAGAATGCTCATTTGTGTTAAAATCAACCGATACCAATGGCTCCATTGTGATGTCTAAAATTCCTTTTAACGGACCGTCAGTCGCTTCCATAAACGCATCATTAATATCGTCAACGGTCACGTCTTGATTTAAATCGACAACTAAATCCACAAGGGAAACGTTTGGTGTTGGTACTCGGAGTGCCATACCATGTAATTTACCCTTTAACTGCGGCAACACAAGCGATAAAGCCTTGGCAGCCCCAGTTGTAGTTGGAATGATAGATTGTCCACAAGCACGCGCTCTTCGTAAATCTTTATGTGGATTATCGATATTTTTCTGGTCATTAGTATAAGCATGGATGGTTGTCATTAATCCGCTTTCAATCCCAAACTTTTCGTCTAATACCTTTGCAACAGGTGCAAGGCAGTTTGTTGTACAAGATGCATTTGAAATAATATCATGTTTGGTAATATCGAGCATTTCATCATTAACGCCCATTACGATTGTTATATCTTCATCTTTACCAGGTGCAGTTAATATCACCTTTTTGGCTCCTGCTTCTAAATGCAGAGCAGCTTTTTCTCTTGAATTGAATTTCCCTGTGGCTTCAATCACAATATCAATTCCAAGCTCTTTCCAAGGCAGTTCCTCAGGATTACGACTACTTAACAGTTTAATTCTTTTGCCATTAACAACTAATTCATTATCTAAAGGGATAACATCGCCCTGAAATTGTCCATGTGTTGTATCATATTTAAGTAAATGTGCTAACGTTTCTGCAGGATAGCTCGCATTAATCGCTACTATATCAAATTTTTTTTCAAGGATCGCTTTTCTAAAAACCATCCTTCCAATTCTTCCAAACCCATTTATTGCAATTCTCGCCTTCATTGTACGGCCCCTTCCGTATTAATGTTATACTTATAAGTCCCTTTGATGTAATTAGTATAACATATTTAAACTTAATTGTGCTGAATAAACTGCGGAATTTTAAATGTTTTATTTTTCAGACAATTAAATAAGCGGAAGTTCTCGTTTAGCAACGTATGGCTGCAATGAAAAAGAGAAGGGGGACTCCCTTCTCCTGCTATTTTTGGTCGATGCCCCATCGAGCTAAAATCTCGACTAGTTGTGCTTTTGTCTCAGCGATTGAGCCATTATTGTCAATGACAGCGTCGGCTAATTTCACTTTGTCAATAAGCGGCATTTGCGATTGAATTCTTGCTTCTGCATCTTCTGATGATAGGTTATTTCTCTCGATTAACCGATGCAATTGTGTTGCACGATCTACATACACAAGGATAGTTTTTTCCACCATGAAGGTTAGTTTACTTTCAAAAAGGAGCGGAATATCGAGCACCACTACTTGTTCCTGACGGTTTTGGGCTGTTTCGATTTGTTCGCTCATTCTTTTTCTTACCTCTGGATGAACAATTTGATTTAGCATTTGTCTTTTTTCGGTTTGGTGAAAAATAATCGAACCTAATTTTTGTCTATCGATTTCTTCATCCTCTAGCAGAATGCCCTGACCGAACTCTTCGATAATTTTAAAGTAAGCTGATTCACCCTTCATGACCGCTAGGCGGGCCTCTACATCTGCATCGACCACTGTTATATCCATTTCTTTAAACATATTTGATACGGTGCTTTTTCCACTGGCAATTCCGCCTGTTAAACCGATAATTAGTGTCATGCCTGTTTCCTTTCCCAATTTTTATAATTTCCATATTCCAATGATAATTAAGAGGATACCTGGTAAAAAGGTGAACTTTTGGATCCAATCAAATTTATGAAAAAAGGTTCCACTTTTTATACCCAAAAGAACAAAGAGTGAACTCATAATCGCCACAGTAAAGGCTAAGATAAATGGGGAGAATCCCAACATGGCTGCCCCGATCCCTGCCCCGAATGAGTCAAGCGACAAAGCAAAGCCTAACATAAACGCTTCAATCCCCGTTATCGTTCCGGATTGGTCAAAGTCAGCTGACATTGGTTTTTTCAATATATTAATAGCCAAACCAAGAGAGCGAATTTCAAAATTGACAATTGTCTTTTCATGCTCAAGGATTTCTTTTTCTTTCTCCGGCCGGAAATACTGATAAAGCACCCCAGCTCCAAGAGCAATCAGAATCACTCCTCCCAGGCCTGCCGTGATACTTGGCGATAAAACCCTTGCAAGGCCATGTCCGATGGTGATCGCTAATAGTAAGGAAGCAAATGAGCATGTTGCAATAATGAGAATTGACTTGAGCGGCATTACCATTTTCCTCAATCCATAGGTAAACCCTACACTAAAGCTGTCAAGGCTTAAGGCAAATGCCAGTATAAGAAGTGAGAACAACTGAACCATGATGTCTAGGACTCCTTCCTCCAAAATCACTAAGATAGTATATGGCAGGAGCCCATCCAATGTTATTCAATTATTCTCCGCTCTTATAAACTTATAGTCTCTGGCAATTAGGGCAATAGTGGGTGCCCCTGCCCCCAACTGTTGTTTTCTCTAGGGGGGTTCCGCATCTTTTACATTCTTCTCCCTTTCGTCCATAGGCATATAATTCAAGCTGAAACATGCCAATTTCACCTTGTGAGTTTACATATGAACGAATCGTGCTACCGCCTTTTTTAACAGCCTCGCTTAACGTTGCCACGATTTCACGATGAAGAATGGATATTTCATTTTCATTAAGACTGCTTGCAAGTCGTTCCGGATGTATCCCAGACCGAAAAAGCGCCTCATCGACATAGATATTTCCAAGGCCAACAAAAACCTTTTGATCTAAAAGGGTCGGTTTTACTTTTCGATTGGTTTTTCGCAGCTTCTCTGCTAAATACTCTTTGGTAAAGTCCTCAGAAAAAGGTTCCGGACCAAGCTCTAGGAGCGGAGGCTTGAGGAATTCTTCCCCTTTTTTATAAAGATGCATGGTTCCAAATTTACGAACATCTCGATACCTTAATTCTGTTTCATCTGTAAAATGAAAAATCACATGTGTATGCTTATCAAACGGTTCGTCTTTTGGGAATAGACCGTATTTACCTTCCATCCGCAAATGAGAGACCATGGCAAAGTGGTCTGTATAAAGTATTAAAAATTTCCCTCTTCTGCCGACATCCAAGATCGTCTCACCCTTTAAAGCATCAATAAATTGCTCCACCTCGACAGGGTTTTTGATGATTTTGGGCCAGTAGACAGTGATATTCTCAATTGTTTTCTTAACTACAAGTTTTTTTAATGTTTTTCTGACTGTTTCTACTTCTGGAAGCTCTGGCAAAACAAGGGGCCCCCTTTTTTATTTAGCGTCAAACCAGGTCGGGCCATAAGCGTAATCTACTTTTAATGGCACTTTTAATTCGAGCGCATTTTCCATTACTAACGGAACTAAGTTTTTCAAAATTTCCACTTCCTCTTCTGGCGCCTCAAAAATCAATTCATCGTGCACCTGAAGCAGAAGTCGGGTATTTAAGCCTTTATCCTTTAAGGCTTCGGCCATATCAATCATTGCTTTTTTTATAATATCAGCGGCCGTTCCCTGGATTGGTGTATTCATCGCTGTTCTTTCAGCAAAGCTTCTGAGATTAAAATTACGTGCCGTAATTTCTGGAAGATACCTTCTTCGATGCAATAAGGTAGTTACATAACCTTTTTGTCTGGCCGAATGGATGATGTCGTCCATATATTCTTTCACACCTGGATATGTTTCAAGGTATCGCTCTATGAATTCGCCCGCTTCTTTCCTTGTAATCCCTAAAGATTGTGATAGACCATAATCGCTAATTCCATAAACAATTCCAAAGTTTACTGCCTTGGCCTGACGTCTCATGTTGGAGGTTACATCGTCTTTGCCGACGTGGAAGACCTCCATCGCAGTTTTTGTATGAATATCATGGTCTTCTTTAAAGGCTTGAATCAACTTTTCATCACCAGCAATGTCAGCAAGGACGCGGAGCTCAATCTGCGAATAGTCGGCCGCAAAAATAACCCAGCCTGGTTCTGATGGGACAAAGGCTTGTCGAATCTTTCGGCCTTCCTCCAGACGAATCGGAATGTTTTGCAGATTGGGGTCAATCGAGCTTAGACGACCTGTTGCGGTTAAGGTTTGCTGATATCTTGTATGAACCTTGTCTGTTTTTGGATTGATAAATTTGAGCAACCCCTCAATATAGGTGGATTGAAGCTTACTTAATTGTCTGTAAAGAAGAATATGCTCAATAATTTCATGGTCACCCGCTAATTTTTCTAAAACATCAGCCGAAGTGGAATGCCCCGTTTTCGTTTTCTTATAGGAATAGAGACCTAATTTTTCAAATAAAATTACACCTAACTGTTTTGGCGAATTGATATTAAATTTTTCACCAGCTAATTCACATATCTTTTCTTCAATCTCAATTAGCCGTTCAATCAGGTCCTTGCCCATCAGTTCAAGGCGTTCCCGCTCTACCTTAATACCGCACGATTCCATATCTGCTAAAATAAGTGATAATGGCATTTCAAGCTCTGTGAACAATTCATATTGTTCATTACTTCTTAATTCATCTTCCAATCTTGCTTTTAAGTCTGACATTGCCAAGCTTTTGCGAACGAGATGTTCAGCAAGCTTAGTGTCTTCAGGAACCTTCCGTTTTACCCCTCTTCCATAAAACGATTCATCTGATTGAATATTATGGAGGTCGTATCTTTTCGCTATGGCTGCGAGATCTTCAATATTATCCGAAGGATTTATGAGATAAGAAGCCATTAAAATATCAAAATCTGCACCTTTTAAATGAATATCATGTCTCCTTAAGGAAACCTCAGAACGTTTAACATCATAAACCGTCTTTTTCTTACCTTCATCTTCAGCCCATTTTTTAAAGACTTCGGAATTTAATGCTTGCTCAGTTGGCAAATAGAAATGGCCCTTCTCATTCACAATCGAAAAACCAATAATATCGGCATAGTGATAATTATCATCAAGCATTTCAACGTAAAAATAATTATCGTCTGCAAAAATCTCTTCAGTTATTCCCTGAACGATCTTATATTCAACATCCTCGAGTTCCTGTACCTCAGTGGCGGATGAATCTTCTCCAAGCTTGTCTAACAAAGAATGAAAGCCTAATTCTTTAAATAAAGGGACTAGTTTTTCGCGAATAAACCCTTCGTAATGGATGGTTTCAATGTCAACTTCCACAGGCGCCTGCCTTTCAATTGTTGCAAGCTCTTTACTCATTAACGCCTGGTCCTTGAATTCCTCGAGTTTCTCCTTTAACTTGTTTCCGCTAACCTGGCCTATGGAGTTTAAAAGGTTTTCGAGTGTGGAAAACTCTTTAAGAAGCTTAATCGCTGTCTTTTCCCCTACCCCAGGAACTCCAGGAATATTATCGGAAGTATCGCCCATTAAGCCCTTCATATCAATAATTTGCTCTGGAGTCAGTCCGTATTTTTCCGCAACGTGCTGCGGAGTGTATTCTTCAATATCTGTGATCCCTTTTCTTGTAATTCCAACTGTCGTATGGGCCGAGGAAAGCTGTGTTAAATCCTTGTCACCTGAAATAACCTTTACTTCGTAGCCTTCCTTTTCAGCAGTAAGAGAGAGTGTTCCAATTATATCGTCTGCTTCATAATTTTCTAGTTCATATCTGGAAATACCGTAGGCATCGAGAAGTTCACGAATAAACGGAAATTGCTCCGATAATTCCGGAGGTGTTTTTTGCCTGCCGCCTTTATACTCCACAAAAGTTTTATGACGAAAGGTAGTTTTACCGGCATCAAAGGCGACAAGCATATGTGTCGGCTTTTCATCCTCTAGAATTTTCATCAGCATCATCGTAAAACCGTATACCGCATTGGTATGGATTCCCTTGTCATTATTAAGAAGTGGGAGTGCAAAAAAGGCACGGTAGGCGATACTATTGCCGTCAATTAGCACCAGCTTTTTCTTTTCCAAACTAGTTCACCTTCTATTATTTTTTTAGTTCAATGATAAATTCGCTTCCTTCACCAAGCTCACTGCGGACACTGATTTGACCATGATGAGCTTCGATTAGATGTTTTACGATGGCAAGGCCCAGTCCGGTTCCGCCTGAATTTCGGCTTCTGGCTCGATCGACGCGGTAAAAGCGCTCAAAAATACGAGGAATTTCTTCTTTTTTTATTCCTACACCTGAGTCTTTCACATGAACTCGAACATTTTTCCCATGATCAAGCAGGACAACTTTTACTTCCCCTTCAGGAGGCGTGTATGTAATGGCATTGGCAATTAAATTGATAAATACCTGTTTCAGCCGATCTACATCTCCTTTTACTAACACATGCTGCTGCTTACTGTAAAGTTCTAAGCGAATATTCTTGGCCTGTGCTTTCCCATTAAGGAGAGTAATCACTTCTTCTAGTAATGTATGTAAATTTAGCTCTTGAATGGCTAATTGAAACCCTTGCTGCTCCATTTTTGAAAGGTCTAACAAGTCTTGTATCAGTGTTTGCAGCCTGTCGCTTTCTTTTAAAATGATGGAAAGAAAAGCTTCTAATGTTTCTTTATTATGCATCGCGCCATCTAGTAATGTCTCAGAAAATCCCTTAATAGATGTGACAGGGGTCTTTAACTCATGTGAAACATTTGCTACAAAATCCTTCCGCACTTGCTCAAGTTTTTTCAGTTCTGTTATATCGTGAAAAACGAGCAATACCCCTTTCCAAACATTATTTGTCCCTATAATTGGTACTCCATAAACCACGAAATATTTTCTTTCAATAAATAATGGAATTAAAATTTGTTTATTGACCTTTTTTTCAGTCCGAAATACTTCAGCAATTAGATCACTAATTTCCGGCTGCTCTATTACTTCATAATAAAGTTTATATAGGTAATCAGTAGGGCTAACTTGAAAGATATCAATAAACCCTTTATTAATTAGACTTATGTACCCACGACTATCGATGAAAACTAATCCAGCACCCATATTTTCAATCAATACTTTCAAACGGTCCTGTTGCATTTCTTGAGTTTTTACAAGCTCTTGAAGGTTTTGGGCAAGCCTGTTTATGGCTGAACCTAGCATACCGGTCTCATCGAGTTTGTCAACCTTTGTCCGAGCCCGGTAGTTTCCTTTTGTCAACTCAATCGCGACATTCGTCGCTTCGACGATCGGTTTTGTATATCTAGAGGTAATTCTTAGTCCAAGAAGGATGATGATAATTAAAACGATCCCAAGTCCAATCGAGGTGCTCCACAAGATGACTATTTTTAAGTGATCATTTAGTGATTCTAAAAAATAGCTTTTAAATAACTGACCCAGTAATAATCCTATACCCACTAATACGAAAATGATTAACGTGATTAAGGCGATGATCAGCTTTGTCCGAAATTTGGTCATTCTCCTTTTGGCTCCTCTAATTTATAGCCAAGACCCCGGATTGTTTTAATATAGGCTGGCTTTTTTGTGTCTTCCTCAATTTTTTCACGTAAATGTGAGATGTGGACATCCACAATTCTAGTATCGCCAGCAAAGTCATAATTCCAAACAGCACTGAGTAATTGATCTCTCGTCAGCACACGCCCCTTATTTTGTGCCAGAAAAAGAAGCAATTCAAATTCTTTAAGGGTTAATTCGATAAGATTTTCATTATAATAGGCTTCATATTTTTCTGGATATATCGTTAATTTTCCAATCAGTATTAGCGATTCATCATTGCCAGTCTCTTCGGAAGTTTCTGCTTGGGCCTGTGTTCTTCTCAGGATAGCTTTTACCCTTGCAATTACTTCTCTTGGGCTGAATGGTTTGACCATATAATCATCTGCGCCCAGTTCAAGTCCTAATATTTTTTCAAACTCATCTTCTTTGGCTGTCAGCATTAATATTGGGATCTGGATTTTTTCCTGACGGAGCTGCTTACATACTTCCATTCCATCCAGCTTTGGAAGCATTAAATCCAAAATAATGATATCAGGTGACTCTGTTTCAGCTAAACGTTTTCCTTCTTCTCCATCCATGGCTGTAATGACTTCGAATCCTGACTGTTCCAAATTATACTGAAGCAAGGTAACAATTGACTGTTCATCATCGACAACAAGTATTTTATTTTTCATAATATCCTCCGCCTATACAAGTTACCTTCATTATAATAATAAATAATGCTGATTATCTAGTTTTATGGGTTGATATAAAAAAGTGCTGTCTCAACCAATAAACCCTAAAACCATAGGACTTTACAAAGTGTGGTTAATTGCAGAGGGCTATCTTTACAAAAACTTAACAAAATAGCCATGAATATAAAGTGCCAAAGTTGTATTATTTTGTAAAATTAATATTGAAAGGATGTGAAATATGGTTTTTAAACCTCGTTTTGAATCAAAAGAACTAAAAATCTTAAGAATTTTAAACAACAGAATGGCATTAACTGAGGATGAGAAAAAGCATTATCATAACCTAAAGAAAGGATTTGAAGGAGAAGTTCAATTTGATTTCCTGACCGAGCAACTTAAAAGTAATTGTTACATTTTAAAAGACTTGCTTTTAAAGGTTAACAGCAATAGTTTTCAAAATCATACTGTAATTATTTACCAAGATATACTTAATCTTTTCGAGGTAAAGAAGTTTGAAAACGAACTGATTTACAAAACAGATAAATTGGAATCACTTTCTGGAAAGGAATATCAGAATCCTTTGTATCAGCTGAGAAAAAATACTTTATACCTCCGTCAATTACTCCAAGATTTGGGATTTAATTTACCCATTAAGGGTTATGTTGTTTTTATTAACCCAGAATTCACTTTATATCAATCACCCCCAAATGAGCCGATTATATTTCCAACTCAGTTAAAAAAGTTCATGAAAAAATTAAATTCTCGCCCGTCAAAATTAACTAACAAGCATAAGATTCTTGCAGAGAAGTTAGTTTCATTGCACAATGATGTTCACCATATATGGTTCTGCCTAAGTATAAATTTGAGAATTTGCGTAAAGGACCAACTTGTGGGACTTGTAACTCATTCGCTCTTTCTTTATGTGATAAAAAATTTGTTTGTGATGATTGTGGGTCCGTGGAGTGGATCGACGCTGTTGTTTTGCGAAGTGTGTTAGAAATTAATCTTTTGTTTCCTGAAATAAAAATCTCAACTAATTGTGTTTATGAGTGGCGTGGTGGGATTGTTTGTAAGAAAAAAATAAATAGGGTATTGACCAAGATGTATAAGCGTGTTGGACAAGGTAAGTATTCCTATTATGTTACTAATTAATTTTTCTTTAGTTAGGTGAGAACTTGGCTTATGAATCACTTATGAGGACAGTTTTGGCTTTTGTTGAACGAAGTTTGTCCTCATGAACAACTCA
>NZ_JBCNAD010000036.1:0-68946 GCF_050477905.1 Neobacillus pocheonensis
GTCTTTTTCTCAAGAAGTCTTTCATAAAAGTTTCCCTTGCAGCAACTGATCGATTTGCCGAACTTTCCGTTCAGGACAATGGTTCTGGAATTGCCGAAGAAAATCTGCCTTTGATTTTCGACCGTTTTTATCGTGCTGATGTTTCCCGTGCAAGAAGGACTGGAGGAGCAGGACTCGGGTTATCGATCACCAAGTCGATTGTTGAAGCACATGGCGGAAGAATTGACGTTGAGAGTTAATTAGGAACCGGCTCGAACTTTATTGTCCACTTGCTGTTATTAAGTACAAAGCCATCAAGTTAATTTGCTCATTTTTCAATTTCATGATTGAGTGCTTTAAAATCCTTGAATCTCAATTCTGGTAAAAGCTAAACAATAATCTGAAAAACACATGGGATCACACTTCCCATGTGTTTTCCTTATTAATCATTTTCCTCCAAAGTGCCTTTCGTTTCGATAAAAAAGATTTCCTTTATGAAAATAAAATTCTTAAGAAGTTCACTTTCATTGATTGATATACTTTTCGATAAATCTTTCGTTCTCAATACAAACTCTTTAACCCCAATAAATTCTGATTCTGCAATCAAGTAAAATTGTGTTCCTTTTTTATATTCATTGAATTGCTTTTTAAGTGTATATAACTTCATTGATTACCTCTATTGTAAAAATCAAATGATTTTGTTTCTGTTATTTTATTATAAAGAGAATTATACCATTTAATAATAGCGGTGGAATTGTAAACCTTCCTTCAACTAATCTGCCCTGTTAGCCCAATAACAAAAAAGGATTTCCGAGCAATCACTGTTCTTCAACTCTAGAACCTGTTTAATAGGAAGTAAGTTACTCATTGACGCATAATTTTCTCCATCTGTTTAACATCTTTATGTCAATTTTTGTGGCAAAATTTACTTTGTAATTTTCAACCAGAGCTATATAATTAAGGTATTAAACGAGAGGAGAATAAAAATGAAACAAGTTGCTCTCCATCAATGGCATAAAGAACATAATAAACGAATAGCAGAATTTCATAAGAACCACGAAATGAAAATACAACGTGGTGAAGATAGAAACGGTTTGTTAGCTAAATGGGAAAGTTTTTTTTATAACAATGTCATTTCCCCTCTTAAAAAATAAAACACTAATTAAATGAACTGTATAGTACAGTTCATTTTTTTTCGCATTTTGAGTCAAAAATACGCATTAAACGTTTTTTCTTCTTCAACCAAACTGCCGGGTTAGTGGAAGAAGAAAAGGGGTTGCCGCAACAACCCCCTTGATCGACTAACGCACCTGTTAACTTAATAACACCTCTGTATATTTAATTAATGTTTCATTAAAAAATTCACCATTTTGCTAAATGCTTTTTGTGCTGATTTTTCATTATATTGTGGAGAGTAAGGGTCACTGAATCCGTGTTTTCCGTTAAATTTATGTATTTCTATATTTTCTAAAGTTGAAATTAACTCGTCCACATTAAATGATTTTTCTTCTTGCGGGAGGAATAGCATTGTAGGACATTGTGGTGTTAATTCCACATAATTCCTAATACGTGAACCATAGTATCCAACTACCCCATCGACACATTCTTCGTCACTACACAACCAAGCAACAGTTGCCCCTACACTAAATCCGATGATAAATATTTTTTCGTATTCATCTTTAACATCTGATAATATATCTTTTATTTTATCCATAGCGTAAGCGAATCCAACGTTCTCCATAAAATTACGATAAGCAACTTCCTCTTGAAAATAATCGAAAGGTGTATCTCGTTCTAATAAATTTGGGCAAATGACATCAAAACTTTGTTTTGATAATAATTTACAAAAACACTGCATATGTTGGTTAATTCCATAAATTTCGTGTATTACAATAATTACAGTACCAGACTTTTTGTGTATTTGAATCATTTTGTACCTCCTTGAACAGCTACTCCTTTATACAAATTAATACCATATTATATCATTTCTTGTTCAACTAACCTTCGTTAGCGCAAAAAAGGAGTTGCCGCAGCAACTCCTTGTTCAGTTCAAACCTCATTTCAACAATGATTCGGTACTTTATTCTATGCTAAAGGCACGTATTCCTTCTTCAACTTCAAGCCCCTCCAGCCTCTTCATTTCTCTATTAAACATCGTAAGGAAAGGTTATTCCTAGGATGAAATGAGTAGGTAGGTTCCTTTACTCCCCTTTGAATCGCGGGACCCTTTTTTCATTAAAAGCCCTAATTCCCTCTTTGGCATCCCAGCTTCTTAGCGCCTCCTGTGCAAATTCCCATTCCACTTTAAAGGCATCTTCCAAAGGTAAATTTTGCAAGCTGACCACTGCTTTTTTAGTTGATTGAACCGCTATGGGTCCATTTTGGATGATTAGATTGGCATATCTATTGACTTCCTCCATTAACGAGTCTAAAGGAACCACTTTATTTATCAAACCGGCCTTTTCCGCTTCTGCAGCGGTTAGTTGCCGGCCCGTTAATAAGATTTCCATTGCCCGGCAGTAAGGGATTTGCCTGACCAGCCTTGCCAGCGATCCACCTGCAGCCATGATCGACCATCTTGGTTCGGGCAGACCGAAAACTGCATGATCAGCCGCAATTCTTATGTCGGTTGCTTGCAACAACTCTGTTCCACCCGCTAAACAATAACCATTTATCGCTGCAATAATCGGCTTGGTAATCGGATTAAATTTCATCATGGCATGATTGATACTTGACTCAAGCTGTTCGTCCCTCTGTTCTCCAAGTAATCGTGGAACCGTCATTTTTAAATCGGCACCAGAGCAAAAGGCCTTATCACCAGTTCCAGTAATAATCACAACCAATATGTCGGGGTCGTTTACGGCCCTTTGGAATGAATCACCTAAAAATTTCCATCCGTCCGGCGTTAAGGCATTATGGGCATCAGGCCGATTGATGGTTACAATCGCTCGATTCCCTTTTTTTCAAAGGTTAGTTCCTTTTCCATGATTCCTCCTTAACTTCGCCTCATTTTTTAATCGTAAAATTCAGACTAACTTAAGGGGTTCCATTCTGGAGAATAACTACCCATTATTCCTAACCTCCACCCCATTGAATTGCTCCCTCAAGCGGTATTTAAGAATTTTACCGCCCACCGTTTCAGGCAAACGATCGGTGAAGATGATCTTTTTCGGTGTCTCGTATCCGCCCAGTCTTTCACGGCAGAAATGAATCAACTCCTCATCCACTACACTTGCTCCGCTCTTAAGGACAACCACGCCCGTGACCATTTCCCCCCATTTCTCATGTGGTAAGGCGATAACCGCAACCTTTTCAACAGAAGGATGAAGCCTTAAAACGGCTTCCACTCTGATACTTGAGACGTTTTCACCTCCTGATTTGATGATATCCTTATAGCGGTCGACCATGATGGCTAAGCCATTTTCATCGTACATGCAGCTATCTCCTGAATGGAACCAGCCATATTTAAAGGCATTGCGGGTCGCTTCTTCATCCTTATAATATCCTGACATGATCGCAGGGGAGCGATAAACTGCTTCGCCAGGTATCCTTGACTCTGTAATCAGCTTCCCATTTTCATCCATGATGACAGAGGCCAAAAGAGGATTTGGCACCCCTACATAATTAACAGCTGGAGCTGTCTGTTCATGCAGTTCCGGCCATTTATCCGGCCAAAAACGAAAACAGGAGATGGCCTCTGTTTGACCAAAAATTTCAAAAGTCACCAAATCATAGCCGCAAATTTCCTTTAGCTTTTTCGTATAATCAGGGCTTAAAGCAGACCACCCATAGACAATGACTTTTAAACTTACAGGATCATATTTGTCGTTTTCCTTTATAAACAAATCAGTAAGCGCTGTCAAAAATGCCGGGGATCCTGACCAAAGGGCGGTTACCTTTTCATTTGTAATCGCATCAGCGATGTCAGTCGTATTCAGCGCCCTGCCGATAATAAATGTTCCCCCTGAAAGGAAGGGAGAAAAAGCGAAAATCTGATCTGCGACATGGAAGATAATTGGCAGAAAACTGCAAACCCTTAACTGATTTTCAAGCTGGTGTCCCCTGGTCAAGGACAAAGCGAAACTGTATGCAGCCATATAGGTATTTGTATGGGAAACCATCACGCATTTCGGCATCGTTGTGGTACCTGACGTGAACAGCATCTCCCAGATATCGTCCCCATGAATTTCCACGTCAGGTTCATCTATCGGCTGTCCCGCGTAGAACTCCTCAAATGACTGACTTCCGGGGACTACTTCTCCGCCAATCGGAATGGTAATATCAAGTTGAATATTATGGTTATTGAACACCGGCTCAATTTTTTTCCAATGTTCCGCGTCCGCAATATACAGTTTGGGTTCCACGAGATTAATTAAGTAGGATATGACATCGGGAGCCATCATCGTATTCATCGGTACGGCCACAAGCCCAGCCTTTGCAACTGCAATTTTGGCCAAAAATGCTTCTACCGAGTTATCGCAAAATAACAACACTTTATCGCCCTTATTTAAGCCCTTTTGCAAAAGAGCATGGGCAAATTGATTGGCCTTATTATCTGCTTGCAGATAGGTAAGTCTGGCATTGTCTGGATGGGAATACGCGCCCTCCCACCCGACCAAAGCTTCTTTATCTGGGAAACTGTACCTTAACCGTTCCAGCATATCCCCTACGCTGACCCGTTCCCATCTGTTTACTCTTCTTCTGTTATAAAGCGAAGTAACATCCAGTTTCATCCTCTTCACTCCCTAAAAAAGTGGGTCCTGCTTACGTTCTGATTACGATTCCTTGAATTCCTCTAATGAAAGGCCAAATCGTTATTTTTCAAAAAATCTTCCAATTGCTTCTCCGAATTCTTTACTCTTGAATCTTTCCGTTTGAATGATGGTTTCCAGATTTAATATTTGATCTAACGAGTAGTTCCTGTTTTTGATCAGTTGTTTAATATGCCTAAAGACTTGAGGAGCCATATTTTCGAATTGACTGGCATATTCAAACGTTTGTCGTTTCAAGTCCTCACCTTCCGCGACTTGATGAATTAATCCTATTTTTAAAGCCTCCTCACTAAGGATAGGCCTGCCCGTATATAGTACTTCTAAACTATTGGCTTCCCCAATGAGTAGAGGTAAGAAATAATGAGCACCCATATCTGGAATTAAACCAATTCGGGAAAAATTAAATTGGATGTTCGTTTGTTTGGCAGCTATTCTGATGTCGCATGCCAATGCAATGGAGGCACCCCCACCAGCGACTGCTCCATGTAAACTAGCAATTGTTGGAATTGGCAATTCATATAAAACTTTTGATAATCGTAGAAATTTAGAAATATAGTTTTCAATTGTACTATGATCTTTCTCGTAAATACCTAAAAATTCCTTTAAGTCCCCTCCACTACAAAAAGCACGGCCGGCGCCGGAAAAGATGATGGCATGATACTTATCCAATAAAGGGCCTCTAAGTTCACTTGTTAAATGAAAAAGTTCATCTATCATTAACATATTTAACGCATTGAGTTGTTTGGGCCGAGACAAAGTAACCTCTAATAATCCATCCTTCGGTTCCGTAATTAATAGGGTCTCATAATGATACAAACTATCACCTTCAATCAAATAATTACTTTGAAATTTAGTTTTCTATTTAATTAGGGTTTGATTACTAGAGTAGCTTTCACGAAGAATAAATTTTTGTATCTTTCCTGACTGTGTTCTTGGTAAGGTGGAGACAAAGTTAACATATTTGGGCTTCTTATAACTTCCTAAATTGGTGCGGCAATAATCAATTAATTCTTGTTCCGAAATTTCAGCGTTGTCTATTGGTTGGACAATGGCCATAATCGATTCACCCCAACGCTCATCGGGTACCCCAATAATGGCACAATCGTTAATACTCGGATGCTTTCTTAATGTCAGCTCTATTTCTTCCGGATAAATATTCATTCCGCCGCTGATAATCATGTCCTTTTTTCTTCCAACGATAAAAAGGAAATTTTCTTCATCCATTCTGCCGATATCTCCCGTATAGTACCAGCCATTTTTAAGGGCATTTTGAGTAGCTTCCGAATTGTTCCAGTATTCTTTTATTACTGCCGGTCCCTTTACGGCAATCTCACCCGGTTGTCCCGGTAGAACCGGCTGGCCATTTTCATCGACAATGGCAATCAAATTATGCAAAGTCGGCTTTCCGCATGACCCTATTTTCCTGATTGAATCTTTCTTCTTCAGTGCTGAAACAGTACCTCCTGCCTCGGTTGATCCATATACTTGGATAACATCGACATGTGGACAAACTTCCATTGTTTTCTCAATTAACGGAACAGGTACGGGAGCTCCCCCACACATGATCATTTTTAAACTCTTTAATTTTTCATTGAGGGAGCCGCTTCTTTGATGCATATCGTGTAACATGATTGGAACCAATAGAATCAAACTAATTTTATGTTTTTCGATATAATCGACTGTTTCATTTATTTCATAGTCGCCCATCCGCCGAATATGAACCGTTCCCCCCTGATGAAAAACGGACATGGTAAATTCATGACGACCCCCAATGTAGTTTAATCCGAGCAGAACATAGACACTATCTTCACTCGTTATGTTATAGTCCAAACTTTGCTGAATGGAATTCCAGAGAATCGTTCCGTGTGTCCAAACAGCTCCCTTAGGAAATCCCGTTGTTCCTGAAGTATAAATGATTTCGGCAGGATCATTGGCATCTACAGGAATATTAAGTGGTTCCGAATGAGCTCCAGCTAAAATAGAGTCATATTTTTTATAAGGAAGATCATTCACTTCACGTTTACCTAAATGAACGAGAATCGCATCCCTATATTCATTTAAACAACACTTAATATGATCAATATGGTCTTCCCCAAATACTATGACTTTAGGTTCTGCATGCTTTATTAAATGAGTAATTTCTTGTGGGGATAAACGGCTGTTTAGCGGGACAACAATAGCACCTGTTTCATAAATGGCAAAATTTATTTCCCAAAATTCTAAACAGTTTTTTGTTAGGACTACAACTCTATCCCCTTTACGAACTCCCAGATCATATAGCCCATTGGCAAATCTCATCGATCTTTCTTTCAATTCTTTGTAGGTTAAACTTTCTCCTTCGAACACAATGGCCTTTTTATCGAGGTCTAATCCTTCTCTTTTAATTAAGTAAGAAACATTCAAATGGTCAGTGAACCCCATGTCATTACCCCCAACCAATTTTATAGTTTAGTATGGAAAAAACGTGATTCCATGTCCTAAGGAGTTACCGCCATCAATGATAATATTTTCACCCGTGATATACCCACCTGCATGACTGGATAAAAAGGTTGCCAGCCACCCGAGTTCTTCAAGATTTCCTACTCGCTTTAAGGGCACAGCTTTTGTTGTATTATCAATAAAATGAGGGTCTGCAGCCGCCATCTCTTCTTGCATCCCCTCTGTAATGAATAATCCAGCCCCAATAGAATTAATCCGGATCTTGTATCTGGCCCACTCTAATGCCAGGTTTTTCATTAAACCATATACCCCGTTCCGGGCGGCAACCGAATGAGCTATACCAGGTGCCCCCCGGTGAAGGAAGGAAACGAGAATGTTTGTGATGGCTCCCCCATTCCCCTGTTTGATCATTTGTTTTCCCACTGCCTGGGTGACATAGAAGGTCCCATTTAAATTCGTCCGAATGACGGCATCCCAGCCGTTTTTCGAAAGTTCCTCGGCCCTTTTAGGAAATTGCCCGCCGGCATTGTTGATGAGGATATCGACCTTGCCAAAGCGATTGACTGTTTCCGCCACCAGGTTTTCGACTTGTTCCACTTCCCTGATATCAGTAGGAACGGATAACACATCAAATCCTTGGGAAACAAATTCTGCTTCCGTTGCTTTTAATACATGTTCCCTGCGTCCGGAAAGAACAATCTTTGCTCCCGCCTTTCCTAACTGATAGGCGATTTCTTTCCCGATTCCGGTTCCTCCTCCGGTAATTATTGCTACTTTGTCTTCTAATAGCGTTTTCGAAAAAATCTCTGAATTTGCCATTTCCCCACCCCCATTTTCATCCATTAAACCGGATGTACCGGACACTTTTTCTCTCCAAATGTAATGTCCTTTGATTCATAATAATCAAAATGGACAATCGCCTCGTCACGGAGCGAATTATACGGAATGACCTCATCAATAATGAGCTCCGAGCCAAGCGCGTAAATATTAATATCCTCTGAATATTCTTCTCGTAATCTCTGAATATAGGCCGGACGTTCTTCCTCTGGCAACGATTGAATTTTATTGTAATAGACGGCATTGATGGCAGCTTCCGGCCCCATGATGGCAATGGATGCTGACGGCAGTGCGATCACCTTTTCCGGATCATAAGCAGGGCCGCACATGGCATACAAGCCTGCCCCGTAACACTTTCTGACAATGACCGTTAGCTTAGGTACGGTAGCTTCGGACACGGCAGTAATAAATTTGGCGCCATGGCGGATAATTCCCTTTCTTTCCACCGATGTGCCGACCATGTATCCTGGAACATCCGCCAAAAATAGCAGCGGGATATTAAAGGCATTACATAGTGTCACAAATCTTGCTCCTTTGTCAGCCGTATCCACAAATAAGGTTCCGCCTTTGACTTTCGGTTGATTGGCGACAATTCCTACAACCCTGCCGCCTATGCGGGAAAAGCCAACAATCAGTTCTTGAGCAAACAGCTTTTTGATCTCAAACCAGCTGCCTTCATCAATGACACGGTCGATTAATTCATACATGTCATAAGGGCGGTTCATATCCTCTGGAATAATCTCTTTAATTGATCTCCCTTCCTTAGGTGAAATCGCTTCCACCATTTCAGGCGATTGTTTATAATTTTGCGGCATATACGAGAGATATTGTTTGATGATTTCGATGGCATCTTCATCATCCTTGGCTAAGACATCCCCAAGGCCGCTTGTGGAGCAATGCATTCTGGCCCCGCCCATTTCTTCCATCGTTGTTTTTTCGCCAATCACCATTTCTACCATTCTAGTAGAGCCTAAATAGGCACTTGCCTGTTTATCGACCATGATTACTAAATCAGAAAAGGCTGGGATATAAGCAGAACCGGCTGGGGAAGGACCGAAATTAATACAGATCTGTGGAACCATTCCTGACATTTTCACCTGATTGTAGAAAATTTTTCCGCTATGGCGGCGCCCTGGAAAAATTTCAATTTGATCCGTGATTCTGCCTCCAGCAGAATCAAGCATATAGATCATTGGAATTTTTAATTTCATCGCTAATTCCTGGATCCGAATCATTTTTTCGACTGATTTCAGCCCCCACGACCCAGCTTTTACGGTAGGATCGGCCGCTAAAAAGGCCACTTTGCACCCGTTGATTTTTCCGATCCCTGTCACCATAGCGTCTGCAGCCAAATCTGGCTTTAGTGCTTCTGCTAATAAACCCTCTTCACGAAAAGAGCCTGGATCTAACAGAAGTGCCAACCTTTCACGCACAAATAACTTGTTTTGTTCCTTGACACGGTTACGGTATTTTTCAGCCCCTCCTTGTTTGATTCGCTCTTTTTCCGCTTCGATTCTGTCCTCTTTTTGCTGATTTGTCAGCCTAAACGTCTCATTATAGGTCTTTTGCATTTGATTTCCTCCTTTATACCGTGACAATCTCTACGGTTACATCTTTTTCAATCACATCCCGGTCAATCAGGCATGAATACATTCCTAATAGCTGCCGCGGCTTTCCTCCTTTACCAAGGCCACCACCCCCGAATGGCGGTCCGTTGACTGCCAATGGCGACAATAATTTTCCAAACCTTAACACATCCGTTTTTTCCTTTGTCCGAATCGCAAAATATAAATAAATTTCATTCAATAAATCGGAATCCACCTTATGGGCAAGTGGTCCATGCAGTGAATTATAGCCAATGTAGCTGGTATGAATTTCTTCTGTTTTAATTTCAAGCCTCTCCATTTGTTTTCGGAGAATTTCCTCTGCTTTTTTTGCTTTTTCCAAGGCATGAGGCCATGAATACCCCATCATTCCATCACCGGCCCAGCCATTTTCGTATCCCATTAACACCTTTAAGGTTGGTGGTGCTGGTTTTCCCTTTACGTTGGAAACGCGAACTTGATCGGGTCCTACATCCTCAAAAACGGCGGATGTAAAATCGACTACCACATCAGGAGTAATATAAGAGCGCGGATCATGGATTTCATATAAGAATTGTTCCTTTACCGTATCTACACAAACTTTTCCGCCTGTTCCTGCTGTTTTTGTCAGAATGAAGGAACCATCGGCATCCACTTCTGCGATTGGATAACCAATCTTATCTAAATCCTCAATCTCCCACCAAGCTCCTGTATGATTTCCGCCGGTCACTTGACCCGAGCATTCCATTAGATGTCCTAATAAAACAGCCGATGCGATACGGTCCCAGTCATCGTATGACCAGTTAAATTCATAGATTAATGGAGCGGCAAATTGGGCAGAATCAGTTGTCCTTCCAGTAATAACCACATCAGCCCCCTGCTTTAATGCTTCTACAATCGGCTGTGCTCCCAGATACACCGAGGCAAATAATAGACGCTCCTGATAGTGCTCCCATGATTCTTCCTCGCTTTTATTCAAAAAATAGGGACTGACCTCAGGTAACCGGTCAAAGATGTTATCCCCTTTTACGAGACCAATTTTTAAATCGGCGTACCCTAGTTCCCCGGCAATTCTTTTCACTTCTGCAACCGCCCCATCAGGGTTGATCCCTCCGGCATTGGTGATTAACTTAATTCCTTTTGGATAGCATTCAGGCAGCAATAAATTCATCGTCTGGGTAATATCTTTTGTATAGCCCTTTGTAGGATCCTTTTTTCGATCCTTTTCTAAAATGGCCATTGTTAACTCAGCGAGATCATCGAAGCAAATGTATTGAACATTTCCGTTTCTGGCAATATCGAGGGCAGGCAGTACAGAATCACCATAATATCCCATCCCCGCGCCAATTCTAACTTTTTTCGGCATTCCATTCCCTCCAAACCTACTCATTTAGTAACAAGATTCATAGTGTAAAAGTTATCTGCCTTTCCAATTCGGCTGTCTTTTTTCCAGAAAGGCCTGTGCCCCTTCCTTAAGGTCATCGCTAAGGAAGGAAATCACACGTAATGTGTTGGCATAATCCAGCTTCTTGTTCCATTCCATATCCCGCGTTTTCACAAAACAGTCCATGCCGATTTTTAGTGCTAATGGACTGGCGGAGGCCAGCTGCCCGGCAAACTCTATCGCCGTTTCCATAACCTGCTCAGGCGGGACCACTTTATTGACTAATCCATATTCCATCGCTTTTTCAGCTTTAAAAATTTCCCCCGTAAAGCTAATTTCAAGTGCCTTTTTACTGCCCATTGCCTCAATCAAGACAGGAAGGATGACAAGTGGGAATAATCCCAATTTAATTTCCGTCGTTCCGAGTTTTGCATTAGCGGAGGCAATTGAATAATGACACGCGGCCACTAACCCCAAGCCGCCACCTAATGCATGACCATTGATCGCACCAATGACTGGTTTTCGCAGGCTTGATAGCGTTTGAAACAGCTGGGTGGTCGCCTCTCCTTCTTGATGAATTTCACTGGCCAGTTTTTCTTGATACCCTGCAAATTCCTTAATATTTCCTCCGGCACAAAATGAATTACCTGCACCGGTCAGAACGATTACATGGGCCGACTCATTTGCTTCCGCCGCTTTCAGGGTATCAATCAAGGTTAAACACATTTCCTTGGACAGAGAATTTCTGCTCTCAGGGTCATTTAATTCGACAATGCCAATATGTTCTTCATTATGAAAACGGACTAGTTCACCCATGTTATCCTCCTAAAAAATCGAATAGATTTGCGGTCCTTTTATTTCGATCCCCGCCAGAATGTAATCAGGAACTTCCACTTCCATTCGGAGCAAAGCTGCACTTAGAGATTTCCCTAAATTATCCATCCGAAGAGAGGAAGCCGACCCGCCGCCAAGCGCGTCATGTAACACAAATTTTAAAGCGAGCACATTGGGCACTTCATAGCGTTCAACATTACCTGTACATAAACCGGCAAAATGTTCCTTTACCCTCTCAGGAGTGACCTCTCTTTTTAATAGCTCATAGACTTCGAGATTTTTGGCAAACAAAGAAATATCAGAAATATTTCCTTTGTCCCCGGATCTCGACAACGCGATTTGATCAAGCTTAATCCTGCTCATCTTTATACCTCCTTCCCATTTCTATCCTTGCAGTCTGACTACCGTTTCATCCTCTTGAACAAAGTCACCTTCATTTTTTAAAATCGCCTCGACAACCCCGGATGCTTCGGAAACAATCGGAATTTCCATTTTCATTGATTCTAAAATGGCTACTTCCTGTCCTTCTTCTACCTGATCACCCACATTCACTAAAACCTTCCATAAACTTCCGCTCATATTTGACCTGATATTCATATCATTCCACTCCTACTCTATTAGTTTTTGTTTGCGCTTTTTTCACGCATTTTTTTTACAAGATTGGTAGAATAAAATCCATTATTAAATTCTTCATTCTCTAATACTTCCAACAAAAAGGGAATATTTGTTTTGATTCCTTCGATTTGTGTGGTCTCCAATGCGGTCTTCATCCTTACAATCGCCTCTTCCCTGTTGGAACCCTTGGAAACAATTTTGGCAATCATCGGATCATAGAAAGGTGTAATCGTTGAGTCACTGGCAATTCCGGTATCGATTCTAATCCCATCAGGCCAAACAAGCCGGCTGATGGTTCCTGGCGATGGAAAAAATCGGACAGAATCTTCTGCATAAATCCTGCACTCGATAGCGTGCGTTTCTCTTTTTATCGCTTCCTGCTTGAGTGGTAACGGTTTTTGATTGGCGATATCAATTTGCCACTCGACCAAATCCAAGCCGGTTGTTTCTTCCGTTACCGGATGTTCCACCTGAAGCCTTGTATTCATTTCTAAAAAGTAAAAATTTCCTTGTTCATCAAAAATAAATTCCATTGTTCCGAGATTGCGGTAGCCAATTCCTTGTGCTCCCTTTAAGGCCGCCTGAATTAAGTTCTCTAATTGTAAAGGCAGAATCGAAGGAGACGGACTTTCTTCGATGACCTTCTGATGCCGGCGTTGAACCGAGCATTCTCTTTCAAATAGATGAACGGCA
The DNA here is from genome assembly GCF_050477905.1 of Neobacillus pocheonensis. NCBI lineage: Bacteria > Bacillati > Bacillota > Bacilli > Caryophanales > Bacillaceae > Neobacillus > Neobacillus pocheonensis. Next base: position 13,137 of record NZ_JBCNAD010000036.1, read on the forward strand.
TTCCCAAAATGATCAATCGCAATTTGCATCTCAATATGTCTTGGATTCTCGATGTATTTTTCAATGAAAATTAAGGAATCTCCAAAGAATTTTTCGGAACGGCTTTTCGTCGAGAAAAACGCTTTCTTAAGCTCTTCTTCCGAATAAACTAATTCCATGCCAATTCCGCCTCCGCCTGCACTTGCCTTTAGCATGACGGGGTATCCAATCGAACCGGCTATTTGCAATGCCTCTTCTACCGAATCAATGGCATGGCTGCTCCCGGGAACAATGGGGACATCAAGCTCCTTCATTTTCTTTCTTGCTTCGATCTTACTGCCCATCATTTTAATGACCTCACTGGATGGACCAATAAAGGTGATTCCTTCTTTTTCACATCTATCCACGAAATCACTATTTTCGGAAAGAAACCCATACCCGGGGTGAATGGCGTCCGCTCCTGATTGTAAGGCAACTTTTATGATTTCATTCATCTTTAAATAGCTTTGAAATGCCGGCGGCGGGCCAATTAAGTAGGCTTCATCCGCTTCTTCCACATAGGGCATTTGTTCATCGGCTTCTGAATAAATCGCAACCGTTTTAATTCCAAGCCTCCTGCAGGTTTTGATAATTCTGCTGGCAATCTCTCCACGGTTTGCTATCAGTAGTTTTTTTATCGTCATACATATCCTCCAATCACCCGTCATTTCAACTATCAGTTACGCAGCTTGTTTTGGGATTTCATCTTTATTACTTGCAATAATCGTGCCAAGGCCCGAAGGCGAACCAAGAAACAAAAATGAGTTCCTTTGGCCCTTTCGTGTGTAATCATTATGAGCATTTGCGTCAAAGAGATGAACAACTGTTAAATATATTTACAGCCCTGTGAATGCCGATTACGATTCCAACACCATTTTACTTTTTGCAATATTGTATAATTTCTGAATTTCGTTATAATATTAGACAACCTGTTAAACTTTTTAACATGAGAGGTGATTTGCCATTAAAGTGATGAAGGAGTTAAATATCAAGGATTATTGCTCTCCCCCATTAAAGCTGGGAGAAGACCATCCAATTTCTGAAGTAATCAGAGGATTTATAAATCAAAAAATTGATGTGGCCTGCATCGTCGATGACCTCGATTTTCCGCTTGGAATTGTAAGCAAATATTCTGTTTACCGGTCGATTTTAGAGGGGATGGAAATAAATGCACCATTGAAGGAAATCCTTCAAAGAGAAGTCCTGACCGTCAACGAACATGATACATTTATGAAAGTAAAGAATGTATTACTGCAGCATAATGTTGCCCATGGGATTGTTCTTAATGAACAGAATAAAGTAGCGGGGGTTATCAGTAAGTCGGATATCATCCGTGGGTTTTTACATGAAACAGAAATTCTTGTCAATCAATTATCCGGCTTAATTGAAAATCTAGAGGATATCGTCATCTCGATTGATCAAAATCGAAATATTGTCGCCTTTAATGGGGCGGCGGAGAGCGTTTCTTTTCGTAAGGAAGACGTCATTGGGAAAAGAATTGAGAAATACTTTCCGGAGATTTCCAATTACCTCGTGACAGCGCTAGATGATCATATGACGATTAAACAAAAAAAGGTAACCTTTGGCCCGATAAGCGGGATTGGCACCTTTATTCCGATTACATATAAAGAGAATACAAGTGGTGCTATTGCGATTATTCAAAACATGACCACATTAGAGGAATTCGCCCAAGAACTAGAAACCACCAAAAAGCTTCAACAAACTCTTCAACAGGCCATCGCCTTATCTTACGACGCTATCATTATTACAGATTTGGATGGCAGGATTACCCTTACAAATCAAGCATTTTTGGACTTATTTGAACAAACAGAGAAGAATATCATCTATCAGCCGCTTCATACAGCCCTTCCACAGCTTGGAAAATTTTCTACCGACCCAAACCTGAAAAAAGAAATTATGACCATCCATAATAAAACAGGAATATTAACGAAGGAATACATCGTTCATGCCGGAAAACAAGTGGGAATGATCATTAAAATCATCTCCAATCAGCTGGACCAATGGAAAGAATTGTTTTATCAAATTGATAAACTGGAAAGTGAATTAAATTATTACCGAAGTGAATACGAAAAATTAACCCAAAATTCCTCTTTTGATACTATTAAATCAAATAACCGAAATATGGCCAATCTCAAGCATCAGGCACTCTTAGCCGCTAAAAATAATTCGACTGTCCTGATAACTGGGGAAAGTGGAACTGGTAAGGAGCTATTTGCCGAGGCCATACATAAAGAATCAGGCAGAAAAGGCCATTTTATTCGAGTAAACTGTGCTGCCATTCCTGCTGAATTGCTGGAGTCCGAATTCTTTGGATATGCAGATGGCGCCTTTACCGGGGCGAGACGTGGGGGAAAAATAGGAAAATTTGAATTAGCTGACCGCGGAACGCTTTTTTTGGATGAAATTGGTGATATGCCTATACAGCTTCAATCCAAATTGCTGCGCGTTTTACAGGAAAGAAATTTTGAAAGAATTGGTGACCATCATACACGGACGGTTGATGTTCGAATTATTGCCGCAACCAACAAGGATTTACATCAAATGGTACTGGCAGGTACGTTTAGAGAGGATTTTTACTATCGGATTAATGTCGTAACCATCCCGATTCCTTCTCTAAGAGAACGAGCGGATGACATTCCGTTACTCTGTAATCACTTGATCCACAAACTAAATCAAAAATTAACTAAAGAAGTGATTGGCATCAGTCCTGATGCATTGATGACTCTGAAACAATATTCTTGGCCTGGAAACATTCGTCAATTGGAAAATATCTTAGAAAGAGCCATGAACTTTGATGTGAAAAACTGGATTGATGTCATTCATTTACCAACGCACTTAGTAGAAAAAAAAGTGCCGGAAAGAAAGATAGCAAACGAAGCATTCACTCCTTCTATACCTGTCAGACAGGATTCAGTAAATGAAATTGTTTCCTTAAAAGACTCAGAAAAATCGATGATCATGGAAACATTAGAGTCTGTCCAAGGAAATCGCTCAAAGGCTGCCGAACTGCTTGGCATAAGTCGGACCACCCTTTACAATAAATTGAAAAAGTATAACATTGAAACTAGCATTTCCTTCCAATTGAAATAATGAAACAGGAGACTGGGAATCCAGTCTCCTTTCTTCTATTCTATTGATTTATTTTTTCATTAGCATACAGGTTGATAAAATGATTCCGCAATACATGTTTTTGAATTTTCCCAGACGAAGTCATTGGGAATTCTTTTACAGTTACCACCCTTTTCGGAATCTTAAATCCTCCTAAAACACTCTTACATAATTGAATAATTTCTTCTTCTGGTATGTCCTGATCGTCTTTAGCAATCACAAAAGCAGTAAGTGCTTCTGTCCAGTGATCATGAGGCAGACCCACCACAGCTACATTTTGAACATTAGGATGTTTAAAGATCGTCTTTTCCACTTCAATAGAAGAGACATTGACTCCGCCTGTTTTAATCATATCTTTTTTCCGGTCAGCAAACCAGAGAATGGAATCTTCATCGAAATAGCCATAATCTCCGCTATGGAACCAGCCATGCGCAAAAGCTTCTTGCGTTTTCTTGGGGTCGTTTAAATACCCTTCCATTGTTTGCGGGCTCCGATAAACAATTTCGCCAATTTCTCCTTTTGGCAGAAATTCCCCCTGGTTGTTCATAATCTCTACTTCCACATTTACTGCCGGGGTTCCAACTGCTCCTGGTTTTATCAGCTGATGCTCAGGACGGAAAACAGTGGCAACTGGTGCCATTTCTGTTTGACCAAAAAGAAGGGCAAAATCACATTGAAATACTTCATGGGCTCTCTTAAGTTCTGTATCCGGCATGGGCGCCATGGCATATACACAAAGCCTTAATGAAGTTAAGTTATAATCGGTCCGCTTTGAATGATCCAGCAATGCACGATACATCATGGGCAAACCAAAAATTTGCGTAGCTTTTTCCTGCTCAATCAGTGACATTAGTTGCTCTGGTTCAAATTTTTTCATAATGACTGTTGTGCCGCCAGCAAGAAATACCGGGGTTGTGATGGCATTTAATTGGGCAACATGATAAATCGGTAGCATGGCAATCGAAACATCCTGCTCTGTAAACTTCAAATCATAGGCCGTTCCTAACGTATTAAAATAAACGGCAACATGACTGCTCATTACCCCTTTTGGATTTGAGGTGGTGCCGCTCGTATATAAACATTGCATCAAATCCCTGTCGGTTACCTCACAATAAACCTCAGAATCATCCTGCGCCCTCCATAAGGATTCCCAATCGTGAATACCTTTTGTTTCTGTTTGTAAAGAGATGGAATTTGGCTCCCCCTGGATGATAATCATTTCTTTAAGTGAATCTATTCCTTTACTCAGTCTTACTAAATCAAGAAATTGGGTCTCTACCACTACGGCTGTTGAGTCGGAATCTTTGAGGATATATTCCACTTCATTCGCTGTTAAACTAGTATTAATCGGAACGATCGTGATGCCTGCTTTAGCACATGCAAAATAGACGAGCAGGAATTCAATAGAATTACTGGATAGTAACGAAAGACGATCGCCCTTATTTAATCCAACTGATTGGAACCCGCGAGCCACCTTGTTCACCATTTTATTAAACTCGAAATAACTGAATCTCCGATCCCCTTCTACAACGGCTGTTTTGTTTGGGTACCTTTTCGCGCTTCTTTTTAAAATATCTCCCAAATTAACACGGTGAACCAGGTTATAATCTAACGACATGTGCATCCCCCTGCTTTTTGAAAATTTTTCCGAATATCAAAAACAGCCTTAAGATTTACGATTAAAATGTTTTAACTCCCAGAAGTTCTCTTGCAATAATTAACCGGCGTACTTCTGATGTCCCTGCACCAATTTCATAGAGTTTGGCATCTCGTAGATAACGATTTACTGGATAATCCAGCATATATCCATAACCACCATGAATCTGAACTGCCTCTAATGCTACTTTGGTAGCTGTTTCTGCCGTAAAAAGAATCGCGGAAGCTGCCTTTAAGGTTACCTTCTTCCCTTTTGCGGCCTCAGAGGCAGCATCGTAGGTTAGTAATCTTGCAGCCTGTAATGTGGTATACATATCAGCAATTTTGGCCTGAATTAATTGAAAGGTAGCAATCTCTTTGCCAAATTGACTTCGTTCCTTTGAATATTTCACAGACTCCCTAAACGCACCTTCGCCAATGCCTAAGGACAGGGCAGAAACCATGACTCTTTCAATGTCCAAACCAGACATCATAACTTTGATTCCTTTATTTTCTTCACCAAGGATATTCTCAGCAGGTACACGGCAATCGTCGAATATTAACTCTCCCGTTACTGACCCCCGATTCCCCATTTTCTCAAGCCGTTTGGATACGGAGAATCCTGGAAATCCTTTTTCAACCAGAAATGCCGTGATTCCATGAGCTCCCTTTTCTTTGTCTGTTTTGGCATACACAATCAGAACATCCGCTATAGGACCATTGGTAATAAACGTTTTACTTCCATTAAGGATATAATAATCCCCTTCACGCTTCGCCGTTGTACTCATCCCAACAGCATCAGAACCTGACCCTGGTTCTGTCAACCCTAGGGCACCGATTAAATTCCCGCTGCACAGACCAGGAAGATATTTTTCACGCAAATTTTCGTTGGCATTGTGATAAAGGTTGTGGGCACATAAATTAGAATGGGCAACATAGGATACAGCTACTGCTGCACTGTACTTTGCAATTTCTTCTGTAACAATGGCCTGTTCGACAGCTCCAAGACCTGAACCACCATATTGCTCGGGAATGGTTACACCCAGGATCCCAAGTTCCCCAAGCTTGTTCCAGATCCAGTTTGGAAATTCATCGGTTTTATCCATTTCCTCTGCAATCGGAGCAATTTCCTTTTGCACAAAACTTGAAACTGTTTTTCGTAAAATTTCTAACTCTTCTGAATATTCCACTTAAAATTCCTCCCTTTTGTCACTTCGGCTCATTTAGGATTCTTGATTTTTCCATACACTGGTCACTTTTATACTTGCAAAAATCATGCCAAAAAAAATTAGGAGATTCCCTTACATCCTAATGGGGAGGATATTAACAGTGTCCAATTATTAAACAAAGTCGTTAAATTATTGGACACCAGTTTAAAATACAAACCAGTATAAAACAAAACTAAAAATCTCGGGGAATCTCCATTGCTTTTACGAGTCTTTTGATTGTCTTCTTACTTAATTCTACAAATAAACCAATTACCCTTTACTTTTTTATGGGGCCATGGTTTAAAGCCAAAAATATAACTAACAATTTGTTAAAATAGAGTTATCGGTCCACAATTGCTTTTATTTTCTATAATCACATGGACTAGATAATCTAGTTACTCTACAACATACCATTCATAACTAAAATAAAAATGATTGAAAGAGGGATGGAATATGGGTGATATCAGAAACATTTATTGTGTTGGTCGAAATTATGTAGCACATGCAAAAGAATTAAACAATGAGGTGCCAAGCTCCCCTTTTCTATTTTCAAAGCCTACTCATGCCTTTGTGGAAGCCAACGGTCAGGAGATTCATCTGCCTGGAAATCGTGGTTCGATCCATTATGAAACAGAACTGGTCATTAGGATTGGAAGCAAACATGAAAAGGGCATGAAAGCAGATGAAGTCATAGACCGGATGGGGATTGGCATCGATTTTACTTTGCGCGATGTTCAATCTGAACTAAAGAAAAAAGGACATCCATGGCTGCTTGCCAAAGGGTTTCCTAATTCAGCAGTTGTAAGTAAATTCATTGAATTTCCTGGAATAAACGAAATAAAAGAAAAGGACTTTTCGCTTATTAGAAATGGCGAGATGGTTCAAGTAGGAAATAGTAAAAATATGATTTTTGATTTGCAGACAATCGTTGATTTCACTTCTCTTCACTTTGGTTTGGATGAAGGGGACATCATCTTTACTGGGACACCAGAAGGAGTCGGACAAATTTTTGATAGAGATCATTTGTCATTAAAATGGGATAACAAAATTATCGGTGATTGTTTTATTAAATTCACTTGAGGTCACATCGGGGTGGTTCTGCTGGCTTTTCTTAGTAAACAATATACAAATTTAAACCATTTAAATATTAAAACTCCATGTTCTTTTATTGCACCTTGAATAAAGAACAAATGTTCGTATATAATATAAAATATCACCTGTGCAGCTGTTAATTGCAGCGTCATGGCAAAACTATTTTAATAACAAAGGAGAAAGAGAAATGATTAAACCCTATTTAATGTTTAACAGAGAATGCGAAGAAGCGTTTAAATGGTATCAAAAAGCTTTTGATGGAGAAATGATTTTGATGCAAAAGTACGGTGAGATGTCGTCAGATCCTAATTTTCCGATTGCTGAAAGTGATAAAAATCTAGTATTGCATGCACAATTGAAATTAACAGATTCAGGAATTATTATGGGGTCGGATGGAAATCGTGATTTCCCAGATAGTCAGAAAGTGGTCATCAGTGTCGAGCTTAACTCTGAAGAGCGTGCGAAAAATGCATGGAATGTACTCGCAGATGGCGGAACCATCCTAATGGATCTTCAACCAACATTCTTTGCCAAGTTGCATGGTTCCGTAAAGGACAAATATGGAGTTAGTTGGATGTTTACAGTAGAGTAGATACTTTAATTCTAGGCTATGTTTTAAAATAGTGTTTTAAATTTACCGATTTTTAAGGGAAGCCCTTGAGTTTCCCTTAATTTCCTTTTAAGAATAATGCGTTATTATAGTTCTTTTTGACATTTTACCATTAAGAATTTAAATGGAGGTTTATTTTCCATATTCTTATGGGGCTCAACAATTTCCGAAAGTTCTATCAGCCCATATTTTCCAAATTCTTGTTTTATCGAATCAGAATCATAAAAAAACATTTTTACCCCTTCCATTATCTCGAAGTAGTCTTTACCTAGTTGTTTGCCTTTGCCAAACATGGGGGCTTCTTTTGAAATAGTAGTAAAAATCATATATCCGTTTGGCTTTAACTGATCATAGCAATCTTTTATAAACTTTTCTCTATCATGATTATTCAATAAGTGAATTAGTGCATAACAAAATATTCCATCATAAAGTTTATTATCAAAAGGCATATCGGTTACTGAACCATGAAAAATGTGACCATTAAGCCCATTTTGCCTTGCCAATTCAATCGCTGTTTTTGAAATCTCAATACCTGTTACATTGATTCCGTTGTCAATAAAAACCTTTGCATTTCTACCATATCCAAAACCAGGAATCAATATATCCTTAACTTTCTTTTCAAGGAAAAAGTCCTTTGTCACGATTGCGGAGTCTGAAGCTTCAAATCCCCACATCATTTGATTTTCTATAAAACTGGACTCCCAGAATTCTGTCATACCTCAATCACCTTTCTTTTAGTAACAAATCTTTGGTAAATCACACCTAATTTGTTGTGTTTAACAATAAATCCTTTTATTATTTTATAATAAGAAGGATTCAACCGAATCCACCTCTACTCTATTTTTCACCTTAATTATACTATCAACCCCAAAAAACTAACTATTTTTAAGCCATTTTGACTATCATGGTTGTAAAATATATAGTGGAAATAGGTGTTTGAGGAACTTGTTTGAACGAATATTTTTTATTTTTGGAGGAAACAAATTGGAAGTGTTTGCAAAGTATTTAACTGGTATCGATAACCTCGACCACCGCGACCGAACAGAGGAAGTTTTGGCGTGGGTTGCTAATAAATTCCCAAATTTGGAACAGCAAATCAAATGGAATACGCCAATGTTTTCCGATCACGGCACCTTTATCATCGGCTTTTCCACAGCGAAGCATCATTTGAGCGTTTCACCCGAAGAAGCAGGCATTGCGCACTTTGCCGATGCCATTGAACAAGCTGGATACAGCGCTACCAAAGGCTTGTTTCGAATTCCGTGGAATGGGCCGGTAAATTACGATTTGCTAGAGAAAATGATTGAATTTAATATTCAGGATAAAGCAGAATTTACGAATTTTTGGCGGAAATAAAACCTTAGAACATCTTTGGGTCTTCCAAAGGCCTCTGAGAGGTTAAAAAAAATAGTTAGGAGATTTAGCAATGACTACATTTGAAAAGTTAAAGCCTATTATTTCAGACCAACTGGGTGTCAAAATGGAGAATATTACTAAGGAGGCATCATTTAAAGATGACTTCGCAGCAGATTCTCTTGATATGGTAAACCTGACGATGGAAATTGAAGATGAATTCGCAATCGAAATTACTGACAAAGTTGCAGCGACGCTTCAAACGGTCGGTGATGTCGTAAACTACATAGAAAAACGTTAACAAAGTGCGTTGGGGACGGATCTGCTGGCTATTTTTTGTAAGCATTTTCCGAATTTATACCATGAGAACCGTCCCTTCGGCTTTCTAATAACCGGGATACCTATTCCACCATTCAGAGGTATCTTGATGCCCCTTAAGTAAATCATCTGCAATTTGAATGATGATTTCATTCATTTCAACATTCTTTACCCAGCTTTCAGGAATATTACTCACTCCTAAATAGGCTCCAAGAATATTTCCGGTTATGGCGCCAGTACTATCACTATCCCCACTATGGTTAACTGCTGCTACTAATGCTTTCATAAAATCATCCTGATGTTTCAAAGCACAATAGACAGAAATTGCTAAGGCTTCTTCACCCACCCAGCCTTCACCAATTTGAGTAATCGCCTCTATATCAGGAAGTTCACTATTTAAAAGTTCTATCGCTTTCTCTAAACTTCGTGTGCATTCCTCATGCTTGTCTTGGGCTTTCAGTTTCGTAATTGTTGTTTGAACGGCTGTTTCAAGGTCCATTCCTTCCATAATAGAAGTAATCAAATTCGCAAGTGCTCCTGCTGATAAATATCCTGAAGGATGCCCATGAGTAATAGCTGCAAAATCAACCGCCATATCAAATACATTTTCTTTGCCGTAAAATAGTCCAGCTGGTGCCACTCTCATGACGCCGCCACAGCCTTTGCTATTATTAATTGGTTCTTCTACGGTGCCTAGTTTTCTGCTGGATAGAGCTGATAAGCAAGAGTTACCAGGCGCTCGCCTTGCATGGAGCTCTCTAACATCAAGTAACCATCCATCATAAATCCATTCGTATTCTTCAATTTTTTGGTAACCTTGTGTCAACATCCACCTTTGATATGCAAAGAATACAACTGACGGTGGATGACAGATTCCTTTTCGATTGCCTCTGGTTTCCGCTCTTAAGATACCCTCAGCGGTGAAAAGAGTCATTTGCGTGTCATCAGTTATTTCAGCTTTTCCCGAAGAAGATATTTGCAAATCTTGAATACCTTTAGGTCCATATCGATGAGCAATTTGTTCATAGGTATTAAATTCAACAGGCCAGCCCAAAGCGTCACCTATTGCTCCCCCAAGAAGACAACCTCTAAAAAACTCTTGAGACCTTTTCAACAGGTGTTCCTCCTTTCTTAATGCTCTTACACACCGGATACAATTAGTTTCAAACTCTATGGAGTATAGGCTCCAAGAAAATTCCCTGTAAGGAAACTAGTACGATCACTGTCCTCACTTTAGTTTGCTATTTGCTCTTTACCTTAGTAACTAAAAGCGTGTTCCACATATTCTACTACCGTACCATCTGGTTGTTGTACAATCATGCTGAAGCCTGAAAAGTCTTTCGTAATATCTTGTCGTATTACGGCACCATTATCCAACAACCAAGTCTTATAAGCATGAATATCATCTACTAAGAAACAGATGGCTGAATCTCGTACATTTGCCAAAGCTTCATCAGTCCCACTAACAAGCAGAAAGTCTCCTATCGCGGCAATATCCAATCCTTTACTCCAATAGTTGAATCTTGTTGCTTTAGTCTGAAACAGTCCTTCGTAAAACTGGACAGCTTTTTCCAGGTCGGTCACATAAATCCTATTCAAGATTTTTTGATATTCATATCTCTCAATGTCCTTTCTCACGTTAATATCTTAGAAAAATATGATTTTATTAGTCAATCGCTTCAAAACTAACTCAGGTTTTGAGAGAATTATACAACTCCGCTTTCTAAAAGCTTGAAGGTCTTCTGCTCACAATCAATCTCGGCCAATGCTCCATATGGCAAAATAAATTTCGGTTCGGTATGACCAAAATTTAAGTTATAAATAATCGGCAAATCCTCTAAATTAAATTCCTTCATGACTTTTTGAATTTCGTCTTTATACTCATCATAATACTTCTCATCTTGCGGTTTACCAAAAATGATTCCCTTTGTTTTATGTAAAATGCCTTGTGCCGCATAATTTCGCAGCCAATACTTAATAAAGCGTGGTTCCGGCTTTTCTTCAGATGTTTCAAAGAAAATAATACTATCATTCCAATATTTCTTTTCAGGCCAAAGTTCTGTTCCTTTCGCAAACTCTAGTACTTCCAAACACCCTCCAATCAAATGTCCGCGTGTTACCCCTGTTCCTTGAAGTACGTCGTAACCTGAATTTAGTTGCATTGTCCGTCGGCGCTTCTTATTCTCTTCTATCCATTCTAATCGCTCACTTGTCCATTCTTTAGCCGGTTGAATTTCACCGATTACCTCATTTGAAAAGAGCGTTCGATTGATTGATTCAATCGTATATGGATCCATTTCAACGTTTTCAGCAAAATCAGTTAAAATGGCTGGACCGTAAAAAGAAGAAATTCCTGCTTTGTGACAAAATAAATGTGAAACTGTTACATCAGAGTAACCCATAAATATTTTCGGGTTTTCACGTATTACATCAAAATCAATATAAGGAAGTATACGAATACTATCTTCCCCGCCAATATTTGCAAAGATTCCTTTAATGCTTTCATCCTTAAAGGCTGTCATCAAATCTTCTGCACGGGCTTGTGGATTTTTATAAAGATAGTCACTCCCTTTCAAACTATTCGGCATGGGAATAACTTCTAGTCCAAAAACTTCTTCCAATCTCTTTACACCTTGTTCATACCGCCATCTAAGTTTTGGATCACCTGCGCCTCCCCAAGAAGGACTTACTGTTGCAACACGATCTCCCGGCTGCAATTTCTTTGGCTTTATTAACACGTTAACTCCCACCTTTATGTAAATCGATTAGCTTCCTCAAAGCTGAAGCACCCTAAATATGAATATAATTTATACAACTTGAACAAATTTACCTCCTGTTAATGAAACGATTATCCGTTTCGATAAAATCTTGGGTCGTAAACTCACCTTATTAGAGCATAATAGAACAATTTCGATATATACAATTGCATCTGTTTGTTAAAAAACAAAAGCTGCCAAAATGACAGCTCTTGTCTTCAACTCTTGCATACTCCTGGGGGTCCTTTTTATTTACCAACAATCTTTAGAGGAAGATTCTTCACTCCATGTACAATAAAACCGCTCGCCATTTCCAGAGGTTCATCATTTATCCGTTCGAATTTTGAAATTCTAGATAACAGCAACGAAAGGGCAATTTTGGCTTCCATTCGAGCTAATGGTGCACCCAAGCAAAAATGGATTCCATGACCAAATGCAATATGCGGATTCGGAGTTCGATTCATATCAAATTGTTCCGGATTGGCAAACTTATCGGGATCACGATTAGCTGAACCAATCCAAGCGATGATTCGACTTCCTTCTGGAATTGTTGTACCGCTTATTTCGATATCCTGCTTCGCAAAGCGGAACATGGCTTGCACAGGAGAACGATAACGCAGCGTCTCTTCAATTGCAGAAGGTAAAAGTTCCATGTTGTTGCGAAGGCGTTCGAACTCACTCGGATGTTCCAATAAGGTAAGGACCGTATTGCTAATTAGATTTGTTGTGGTTTCGTTACCGGCAACCAGTAAGAGCCAGCAAAATGATAGTATATCTTCCTCGCTTAAATGATTATGATCCTCTTCAGCCTGGATTAAGGCGCTAATAAGATCGTCTTGTGGGTTCTCTTTTCGTTTCATTATAATCTTTCGGAAATACTCATTCATTTCTTGGTGTACTTTTGTCGAGTCAGCACCCGTTCCACCAATTGCTTGATCTGCTGAGGCAACGACAACATCTGACCAATACTTAAATTGTTCACGGTCATCACTTGGAATTCCGAGCATTTCGGCAATAATGATAACTGGCAGAGGATAAGAGAGATCTTGTACAAGATCAAACTCTTCTTTGTCTGCAATTCGATCAATCAGTTCATTGGTAATGGCATAAATCCGTGGCTCAAGTGCTTCAATAGCTCTCGGAGTAAATGCCCGGCTGACGAGGGAACGCAATTTTGTGTGTCGTGGTGGATCACTCGTTATCAGACTAGAGTTCATTCTTGTTTGCATGGAGGCACTTGCTTGAGGCAAGTTTTTATCAACGTATTGAGATGAAAATCGAGTATGATCTGATAGGACTGATTTAACATCATCATAGCGAAACACAGACCAGATGTTATATGGTTCAAAATATAATACCGGTTGTGTCTCACGCATCATTTTGTACATTAGATAAGGATTTCGGCGAATTTCTGGTGAAAAGAATGAGTCCATCGAATCAACCCCATTTATCAATGATATTAAAGTCTACAAATATAAATATAACCCAATCTCATTATAAATGACTAATTTGACTGAAAAGTTAGAACAAATTAGTTCACGAAGTTTCATATCAAAAATAAAGTGTGCTGAAATAAATAGTTGTATAAAAAATCATTTTGATGTATATTTATTAAAAGTTTACTATATTTCGACAGTTTCATATTAATATAAAAAGCCATTTTATTATCCTGGGGGATTTTTGATGTTAATTCGAAAAGCGGTTATGAGTGATTCAGAGGGGATCTATAAATTAATTTCACATTATGCCAAAGAAGGAAAACTGTTAGCGCGAACCTATTCTTCCATATACGAAAATCTGCAAAGTTTCGTTGTTGCAGTTATAAATAACGAAGTTGTTGGGATTTGCAGTTTGACGATCCTTGACCGGAATTTGGCAGAGGTAAGGTCATTAGCCGTAAACCCTGCTTATGTCGGAAAAGGAATCGGGAAAGCACTCGTTCAGCAAATCATTAAAGAAACAGAAGACATACAAATTAATAAACTTATTTCTTTAACCTATCAAATTACATTTTTTTCGAAATTAGGATTTAATCAGGTAGACAAAAATGAATTACCTCAAAAAATGTGGAAAGATTGCATAAACTGTCCTAAACTCCATTCTTGTGATGAAACAGCGATGTTAATGAATGTTTTTTGATTAATAAGATTCTCCTAGCAAGGAGAATCTTATTATTATACATTAAATTTATTAATTGAAAATTAATCACGAAAAGATTTTTTGTTAAATTGATCCGCTAGATATACTCCCTCCATTTATCTTTGTAAAAAAGATAAAAACTCCGCCCTGGCGGCTGATTGATCAGCAAATACACCACGAACAGCGGAGGTGATAGTAGAGGCACTCGACTTCTTCACCCCTCTTCCACACATACACATATGTTTTGCCTCAATGACCACCATCGTTCCTCTTGGCTGGAGAATTTCCTCTATTGCATCTGAAATTTCGTTCGTGAGACGTTCCTGAACCTGAAATCTCTTTGCATATCCCTCAACTAGGCGTGCAATTTTGGACAGACCTGTTATTTTTTCATCTGGCAGATAACCTACATGGGCAACACCGAAAAATGGTGCGAAATGGTGCTCACACATCGAATGGAATTCAATGTCTTTCACCAAAATGAGTTCCTTATGAAATACATCGAACGTTTTCTCTAAATGGGTTTTAGGGTCTTCTCGGTATCCTTCCGTATACTCAAGAAAGGCTTTTAACACCCGATATGGTGTCTCTTGCAGGCCATCTCGATCAGGGGTATCTCCGCATAATTCAATCAGATCTCTAAGGGCAAATAAAATATTATTAACTTGACCCGGTTTTTGATTGGCCCCGGAGGAATGGTCATGAAAAATTCCTGGGAATTTATTAGAAATGGCCTCAAATTCTTTTATAAACATTTTTTCTCCTCTTTTGTTTTTAATGAAGTTATGATTCTATTAGGTTTACTTAATCCCATCGAATTTAGATATCCTTCCCTTTCGCTAATAGTATTCCTCTCTGAATCAGTTCCGGGTATTCCGGATGTAGCTTTTGGATGTTATCCAACTGTTGGAGAAGGACATTTTTCCAAGAAGATAACACCCTTTGTTGTTCCATGAGCTCAAGGATTTCCACTCGAAGCAGCCAATCCTCTGGAAAGTAAGCGGAAAGCTTTTCGAGGACCCTTTTCAGTCCTTCTTCTAACTCTTCACGGTTCACGACCGTCTCTCTAAATGCCCTTACCTTGCTGTATAGCTTTTCAAGTGGGGTTGCTTCCTCGTGCGTCAATGGCTTCTGTTGCAATTCAGCCATATCGGCGAAAAACTGTTCGGAGTCTGCCGCGCCGGCAAAAACAGAAGTAATCGACTCTCCTACGATTAAGTCAAAAATACCCCATTCAGGATGAAATAGGATTTCACCATTAAAAGAAATCGTACAATTCTCGAAAGAAATAACCAGAAGCTTTTCATTTTCACGGAGGAATTGGTGAACGATTCCGGACAAGGTCAAACCACTTTCATATTGAAGGGTATACTCTTTTCCAATCACCATCTCTTCTAGCGCGCAAGTCAACTCTTTCAATCTTCCAATCGGGGCACCGAATCCATCACTATGTGTTCCCCTCCCGTGACTAGGCAGTTCTTTATTATTAAAGGCTAAAGCAGATGGTCCCACGGTTCGAATATAAACCGCCTCACCATTCGCATCCTTTAAGATGGTGCTTAATGTACCCGAAAGCTGAACACCGGAATTATATTGGATTGTCGCCGTATGCTTAGAGCGGAGTGCCTTTTCGAGACTTTCTGTCCCGCCTTTATGGAATGCCATCGTGCTGGCAATTTCCTTAACCGCCTCAATTAACTGCTCAAAGCTTTCACATACAAATAATTGGGGCTGAGGTTTTGTAATATCAAAGCCCGTTTCAATCACACTTTGTAAATAAAATGGCCGCTTTTCTACCGATTCCGTTAGACTGCTTCTCCCTTCAGCCACGGATGATAGGAGGCCAGCACCGTAAATCTTGGGATCCTCCATGGTACCAATCAATCCGTATTCGACCGTCCACCAGTACAACCTGGAAATTTGCTCTGCCTCTGACAGTTCAGTGACACTGGTTTGTTTTTCTTCAAAAAGGGCTTTTGCTGCTGCAATCTCTTCTTGTGTCGCTGTACCGGATTCTAACAGATTCGAGTATGCTCTGGTCGCCTCAAACAATCCATGTTCTTCGCTTGTTGCAAGTGCCTTTGAGCCAATGCTTCCAAATAGTTTTACATATTCCGAGAATTTCTCATCTACCAGTATTGGCGCATGTCCTGCCGCTTCATGAATGATATCGGGAGCGGGAGTATATTGGATGTTCTCCAGCTTCCGAATGTCTGAAGCTATCGGTAATATGCCATGTGCTTGAAAATCGAAGAAAACAACTCCGGGAATGAAGCCATCTATGTTGGCTGCGCTCCAGCCGAAAGGTGAAAGTGACTCGTTCATTTCATGTACATTTGGAATTTTTTCAATGGAAATACCGGAGGATTTTAAGCCACCCGTGTATGCTGGATGAGCAGATTTTTTTAAGAAATGATGGTTTTGTCTCATCACATAACGCCAAACAGCCTGGTCAATCGCGGTGTATTTTTCATATTGCTGATCCACTACGTATTTTTGTAAATGCTTTGGAATTTTTGTTAAAGTTGCTTCCATTTGCTATCACTCCTTGTTGAAAAATAAAAAAGAGAGTCCTCTATCCCACATAAGGGACGAAGAAACTCTCCGCGGTACCACCCTTTTTGACCCGCCTTCATTAACATACAGGTCCACTCATAAAAATTGCCCATTTTGGTGCATGTGTAATTCATACATCTTCTTCCCTGGTCTTTCACCACCCGACCAGTCTCTATTTGCTGTTAAGAAGGTACTACTAAAATGCTAGGCTGCTATGTTTGCTATTTTACTTAAACGCTTAAACGCTTTTAGGTATTAAAGTATATTTATAAAATACTAGGATATTTATTTCTTGTCAAATGTTTTTTTGCAATAACTTTATTGCTTAAAAATTCCGACATAATCGGTTTTATGTCAGCTTCCATAAGCAAAATTTCTTAAATACGACTAATCTCCCAGAATGCTTTCTTTGTGTTCCTTTCTTACTATTCGAATATGCTATTTTTTTTCGAAACCATATATACAATCAATTTTTACCCGGGTTTAGATATTTTCTTCATCTAATAAATCGTTTACAGTTATCATTTTTACATTCAAATACTAACATTAGGAAAAATATTTATGAAAACAGCTTTTACCTTTTTATGTTGACTGTATTCAAGTTCCAAAATGATTGATGCTTTTTAATCGGAGTTTTTTATTAATATCCAATGGGACTTTATGGAATAATAATGGAAACAAGAATCCCTAATGCAATATCTATACAGGAACAAAGGAAGGTTTTTCAGATGAAGCAAATTGAACTATATGGCACGGTATTTTTTGAACCTGCGACAAATGAATGGACAGGATCAGGTACAGGCTGGTGGATTGAAAAGACGGATAAGAATATTGCCAAGATCACGTTTGAGGAACCGATGACCTTTGATCCACGGACACCGTCCAAAACAAAGAACTATAGTTTATCCATTAGTAATATCAATGACAATGGGGATGCCGAGTCCTATAATGTCGACGAAGACGGCTTTATTTTGAGCTGGAAGAATTACTCGAATGAAACCTGCATGGCTTCCTTTCATGTCATCGGAACGCAAGTCTGTTTCGTTCCCAATGACAGGGCTCTTGGAACGGATGAAAGCGTTGCCGACGTCTATGCTGCCGAGCTTTTATTCAGTTATGAAGCGAAATATGGTGTCATTTCATTAATGGGTTCTGGCACCATTTCCTGCAAAGAAATTGCCGAGGAGAAATTAGATATCCTTAACAGCCATGCAAAAAAGTTGCAGGCAGATATCGAAATGGAAAAAGACCTCTTCTGCATGGGACTGCTCCAGGACAAATTGGAAAGAACAAAGCTTCGAATTGAACGACAAAATAGAATTGTAGAAAAAAGTGCAAAATATTGGGATTCTGCCTACAAGTTCGGGGAATTATGGGGACACTATTCTGCCAACGAACAGGAAAAGGCACTGGGTGGCTGTTATGTGCCGCTTTGTACTGGCGGCGGACCGGGAATTATGCGGGCGGCAGCTCAAGGGGCAAGAAGCCAGCACGCCCATGTAATTGGGATTGACTGTCAGTTTGGTGTAGATAATTTTTTTAATTTAAAGGATACCTACTCTGTCCATTCCAATCAGCGGTTAAGGATGAACAACTTTTCGATTAGAGAGGGAGTTCTGATTAATTACTCACATGTCATCCTGTTTTGGCCAGGAGGTTTTGGTACTGCCTGGGAAGTTTACGAAACCCTTTCAAAAATTCAAACCAATCACCTGCGAAGACATCGAACAAAGGCTATTTTTGTCCATCCCGAATATTGGGAGCCACTGTTTAAATGTATCGACAATATGCGTGAACATGGGGCCATTAATAGCTATGGTGATCGGATTAAGATACCCGGTGTAGATGATCAATTACCCGATGAAGCCTATCTTGCCGAAGTGGCAGCCGGCCCAGAGGAAGCATTTGAAAAAACAAGGGCTTTTGTCGAACAATTATCCCGGAAAAATCAATTAACATTAAAGGTCTAAATTGGTTTAGTTTAATTTTTTTCTTCTCATCCATTGTGTTGCCGCCCACTTATCTCCAATGATAACTGGTGCTCCGCCATGTAAAGTTAACTCGTTTATCGTATGATCATTATAGAAATATTCAAAGTAAACAGCCATCCCTTTTTGTGGAGAGACTGAAAAATTAAGTTTTGGAAAATAAGTTTCCCCACCCTGCTCTACATCATTTAGGTACATGACGAGTGTGCTAATTCTGGGATTGTTACCTACTTTGGAAGGTGAAAAAAAATCAAAATGAGCTTTATACTCTTGACCAATTTTATAATTAAGAACTTGAAGACCTTCTCCATGTTCAACAGGTATATTCATGATATAGGATATTCTTTTTTCAATTCTAGCAACAAGATCATTTTCGCCTTGCTGAAAAAACATACTGCTGCTTGTTCTGAGTTCATTTTCTTCACGTGTATTTCCAATTTTTGAACGCTGAAGTTTATCTTTAGAGAACTTGATTAACGCATCACTTTCTTCATCACTTAAAACATTTGCTAAAACAACGATTAGTGGTTCTTCTAATCTGGCAATTATGTTAATTTCTCTATCTTCTGTTTTGATTTTATTTCCAATGTGATTAAAAATAGTTTGTTCTTTAATGGTTAATTCTTTGATATCCAATGTCAACTGCCATCACCCCTTTAATTATTTTAATTTTCAAAATAATTATATCAGGAGTCTGTTGAAGAAAGCGCCTTTTCCCAAGGATTTCTTAATTTTTTTAGAAAAAGGATTGTATTGATATCCTAATGAAAGCAACCGAAAAAAGGAGGAACCCGTCATGTTAATTGAAATGTGGACTGATTTTGCTTGACCATTTTGCTATATTGGCAAAAAGCGTCTGGATGACGCTATTCAGAAAATGGATTTTCCTGTGGAAGTCGTGTATCGCTGCTTTGAATTAGATCCATCAACAGAACGAGATGTTCCCTATAATGTCTATGAAAGTTTGTCAAAAAAATATGGAATGAATATCGATCAGGCACAGGCGAGCTGCCGTAACACGGAACGCATGGCTCGTGACGTTGGATTGGAGTATAACTTTAATTCAGTCATTTTAACTAATACCTTTGATGCACATCGACTAACGATGTTTGCTAAAAGGTATGGGTTGATGAAGGAAATGACCGAACGACTCCTGCGTGCGTATTTCACCCATGGCAAGCACATAGGTGACCATGCCACTCTCGTACAGCTGGCTGAAGAAATTGGAATGGAGGGCTCGGCCGTAAGAGAGATGCTGGCAGGCAAGGAAATGAGTGATGCCGTTTACGCAGACGAAGTTCAAGCGCAGCAATACGGGATTCGAAGCGTACCATTCTTCCTTATCAACAAAAAATATTCGCTCACCGGGGCCCAGCCTCTCGAAACATTTGTCCAAGCTCTTAATCAAGTCATGCAACAGGATGGCCCATTCACAAACTTGGGTGGACAAAGTGGCGCCAGCTGTGATGACGACGGCTGCGAGATCCCGAAAAAATAAACGCAGAAAACTGAAAAGCGCCTCCATCAGGCGCTTTCATTTTTTGGCATGCCGCTTCGTACCTTTGAAGAAATCGAGAATGTTTCAGCTATCCAAAGTTTATCGTAAGTTATTAATAATTTTACAGATAAAAAGCATAAGTATCATTCACAAGGAGGAAACAAGTGAATCAAGAAAAGCTATCTATATGACAGAACTGTTTATTCACTCATTCATCCTTTTGGTGAACAAACACTTCCTTATCTATTCTTCACCTTTTTCTTCGATATATCTGCGTTCACCGTTTTTCGGATTCACATAAACGCGTTTAATTACCTTTGATACGGGATCAATAGAAACTTCCTGGGTAGGCTCAAAATCTTGTGATAAATCATCATTATTTTCTTTATAACGTCTATCTTTACGTTTAGAAAAAACCCAAAAGAAAAGTATTAAACAAATTTGAAATACCAGGTAATACAAAACCCATTTCATATTTATTCAACCTTTTCAACTACTACAGCTGTCCCGTAAGCTACTATTTCACTCATGTTTTGCCCAATTTCTCCTGAATCAAATCGAAACATCACAACTGCATTAGCACCCATTGCATGAGCGTTTTGTGTTAATCGGTCCATTGCTTGTTTTCTAGCATCCTCAAGCATTTCTGTATATTCATGTATTTCTCCGCCTACAAGTGACCTAAACGCAGCAGTAACTTGTCCAGCAAAACCACGACTTCTTACAACCAGACCAAAACAAGCCCCTTTTATTTCTTTAATTTTATAGCCATCAATCTGTTCTTTCGTTACAACTAACATAAACACTCCCCTTTTTAATAAATAATACAAAAGTCTTATTGCAACCGTACTAATCTACTGTTCATTATAAAGGGAATATTTACAATTGTCGCTAAATATTTACAATTAAATCATATGGATCATTAAAAGAAAAATATGATCAATACTACTGTCATTTTTAGTTAAATTAAACACCAAACAAGATTCATCTCTTCAACTGGTCTTTATATTTGTTCTTTGCATATTCCAAGTACATAAGCTGGTGAATAAACCAACAACCGTTATTGTTAGGCCAGATAAGAAAAAGGTTTCCTTAGAGATTAACAATCCGCCAAGACAAACCACCAATGCATCGAAAATAAATATCATAATCCCAACATTGATTTTAAAAATCTTGGATAAAAATTGTGCTAATAGATCTGTTCCCCCTGTGCTTGTTTCATGCCGGAGCATGATACCAATACCTAATCCAACGAATATCCCTCCCAAAATAGAACTAAAAACAGGCGGGATTTGAATTTCTGGTAAAATGGATCGTGAAGGAGCCAATAGGTCAATAACAAACGAAGAAAACAACATCCCATGAATACTATTATAAAAGTAGCTTTTGTTGTGAAACCAGGCCAGTGCAAATATAGGTACACTTAAAAAAACAATAGCTAGTCCAGGTTTCATTCCAGTTAAATACTTAATAATCAACCCCATACCAATTAATCCACCATCAAGTAATTCAAATGGGACTAAAAAGAAATTAATGCCAATTGATAACAAAATACTGCCCACCAATATGACACACGTTTTCTTAAAAATATACATAGTCTCATCACTCCCTATTAACATGGGTCGAATTAATAGATGTCAAACATTAATACGCCTACTATTAAAATTATTTTTGCTATTCGTTCTTTAATCTCACAATAGGTGAACTTCCAATTAGCTCTACAATATTATCGTAGGCCACTCGAATAGAAACACCAATCATCAACAATCCAATAATAATTGTGAAAACTCCATCTAAATGATGTAAATTTGTAATCGAGGTTATTACTACTGCAATTAAAGCTAACAACGCACTTGTAACCGACACAAGATCTTCGTAGAAGACAAATCTTGTTGGAGGAGTTGCTCTGCCTACATTTTTAAATGATTCAAGGGCAATTCTGAGCCCTTTTACTGTTACCCCAGCTTCCTGACTTATTTCTTTCATAGCTTTAATTAAAACAGTTCCATCAATAACCAGGTTTAGAATTAAGATAAAAACGTTCATCATTATGCCTATACCTGGTTCAACAGGATGCTTAATTAAATGACATCCCTCACGGATCGTTTCATATGCCATCGTTAAGACAACTAATGCCGCTATTATGCTAAAAATATGGTTCAAACGTTCAAAACCATTTGGAAACCGTTTTGACGGTTGTTTTTGGGATATAACACTTCCAATAAAAATGAATCCTTGGTTCACTGCATCTCCTAAAGAGTGCATAGCCGCCGCAAACATGACTCCACTTCCACTAATTGCTCCTGCTATAAACTCAGTAACCGCAATAACCGTATTACCTATCATGGCTAATGCAGAAGATTTGTTACCTTGTTTAATTAGACTCAAAAAATTTTCAATCACTTGCTTAATCTCCACATCCTAACCTCCCCCATCTCTTTTCTCTTTCTAGTGTTCCAATGGGAATGGGAAATATTGATAAAAATGATTTTTTATTATTTTTTTTATAATCAAATATTTGAAAAAAGTTTAAAAGCAGAGAGTTTCAATATAATAGATGTGTATTTAAACGAAAAGAAAAGTCAGCTTCCAAATCTCGGAAGCTGACTTTTTATTTTATTATCTTAATATTTCCTCTATCGATCCATTTTCGAAATGAATTTTTCATAAAGAATTTAACTAGCTTTCTTGTGGGCCGAAAAAGCATTAGCAATCCAAATAAATCCGTGATAAATCCTGGAGTCAAAAGTAGTGTACCGCCAATTAGAATACAAATCCCATCTAAAACAGATTCACTAGGAATTTGTCCGTAACGCAGTTCCTCCTGTGCCCTGCGAATCGTTTGCAGTCCCTCTCTTTTCGCTAAATAGGCTCCAATTATTCCTGTTAAAATAATAAAAATCAATGTCGGCCAAACACCAATTGTTTTACCAGAAAACAACAAAACACCTATATCCATTGCAGGAATAATAATGATTAATAAAAATAAAAAGCGCATGTTTGTCCACCTTTCAATTGAATTGAATATAGTATTATGCCTTTATTCCATCTTGCATTTCTGAATATCGTATTTCGAGCCAATGGACTCTCTGTAATAAAGTTTATCTTTACATACGATTAAAAACGGGAAAGGTTTCGACGTATTTTTTAATATAAGAAGCCACTTAAACCTAACTTTGAAATCAAAAAAGCTTGGCACGTTGTAAGATGTGTCCAAGCTCAGTATTTTTATTTTTATATTTGATTTATTCACAACATTCGTTGTGACGAAAAACAGAACATATCTATTGTATTAAAACCGTTATATTCTTATTTAAAATGAGCCATAAGAACCGTCCCCACGGTCCTACTTTAATTTAATGCCAATAAATTTCAGTTCCGTCATTTCTTCTATAGCATATTTAATTCCTTCTCTGCCTACACCACTTTGTTTTACACCGCCGTAAGGCAGATTATCCTGCCGATAGGTAGAGATATCGTTAATCCAAACACCTCCTATTTCTAATTGGTCTGCTACCCTGATTGCTCGGTCAATATCCTGGGTGAAGACACCCGCTTGCAAACCGTAAATGGAGTCATTGGCATATCCGATGACTTCCACCTTCTGTATCAAACGGAATGACTGATACGATCGGTGCAAAAACCTCTTCTGCGATAATTTTCACATTACGATTAACATTGGTCATGTTGGTCGGGGAAAGAATTTGATCTTATTAATTAATTAGCAAATTGAATTAATCTATCCCTACACTCTTGGCTTTTTTAAAGGCTTGAATAATGAGAAAAAATATAAACAATATTGGTATATAAAAATATAGGAAGCTGGAGGCGACAATTGTCAAGAAGCCCCCTATTTCCTCAACATCCATTTTACTTTTGACATTAATAACCATGAAATGAACGATAATAATTGATATCCATAATGACATTCTAGATTTAAATTTAAACGATTCTTTCAAAACTCGAATCGCCCCCCACAATGCCATACAACAAGGGGGAAGAATCACTAAGAGCCATAAAAAAATATAGATATATTCAAATCTTTCGATAAATGGAAAGCGGATAATTTTTGACATCATGAGGGTTGGCCAAGTACCATGTTCAAGCTGCCCCTGACTAAAATATACAAATGATATGACTGTAATAAATAAATATAAAATGGTTGTATACGCTTGTGAAATGTGGGCCCATTTTTGAGAAATTTGATTATTTTTAATAAAAGGAAAATATATAAGTAAAAATTCTGGTCCTGAGTACATAAGGATACTTTCTTTTGCAGATACAAAATAGTCACTTAAGCTGTGATTAAAAACGGGTAATAAATTCGTCCAGTAAGCATATTGGATTGGAAAATATAGCGTAAACAGAAGGAGCGAAGGGATTAGCATCCCCCAAAAACAAATACCGGTAATAACCCTGAAGCCTCCAATAACCAAATATGAAATAACAAAAATCATAATAAGTGATAAATACCAGATAGGGGTATAAGGAAAAACCCAAGTAACCAGAACTGATAAATAGGACCTAATTATAGTTGAAACAATTAAAATCAAGTATCCATAAAAAAAAATATTTAATGCGTTTCCTAGCCATCTCCCGAATAATTGTTGATGTAAAGACATAATATCTCCATTATTTGATTTCTTTAATAAGAAATACAGTAGCCAAATAATGAGATGAAAACTGATTCCAACCAATACAATTGAAACCCATGCATCCTGTTCTGCTCCCTTTATTATTTTACTTTGAAAATTCAACAAGCCTACACCGGTTTGGGTACTGTGAATAAGGAAAAATAAAAAAAAGGGAGATACTGTGAAACTTTCATTTAATTGTTTACTCACGGTCAATCACCCTTTCCTTTTACTCGCCAATCCCTGCATGAGATAGTTCTATTTTTAAATTTATATCCAATGCAATAGTTGGGTACACCTTTTCATAAAACTCCTTTTCGTTCCATTTTTTTGAATACGCCCTTGCTAAATCACCTATACCTAAAGGATCGACTTGATGTTTTTGAAGTTTTACGAATAGGTCTTCGAAATCCTTTTTCATTTGTTTTTCCAATTGCTTTTTTAATAATATGTTATTTTGTTTTTTCCTTAAATCTAGCCAGTCTGGAAAATCCTTTACCATACCGTTTACTGTTATATTGAATGTCACCTTTGATTTCGATCCTTTGTTAATAATTGATTTTTTGTTTTTTCCATATAAAATAATTAATATTGCTGAATCCTCCAACTGCCCCTTATGTATGTTAAATTCTGTTTGCCCTCTAATAACTCTTCCTCTTAATATTTTATATAAAAAGCTTTCTTTTTGATTTAAGATAAGTCTCAATCTGTCATTTTTTAACACTGCTAGCCCGTTTACCTCAATGTTTCCCTTTTGATTTATCTTTAAATAAGGTATGGAGGGGTCTCTTCCCGCTCCATAGAAATCAAATAAAAAACTTTGCAAAGTTGGAATCGGAACATTTTGATTTTTATAATTTTGTTCAATCAATTTATAAGGATAGTCGCTGCTTTTATCTTTATTTTTCATTAAAAATTCTCCTGCTGGTTCTTCTGAAACCGCTATTAACATATTGCTTCCAATCAAAGGATCCCTGCAAACGGTCTTAACAAAATAAGACACCCCATTTTCAGCTAGTTTTTTTCCAAAGATTACAAGGTTCAACTTTCCAATTTCTATCGGTTTAGGAGATTGTGCATTTAAAGATTGTTTTATTAACTGGGATTTCCTTGCTTTCCCTTGTAAAATAGTGCTCCCACCTTTTTTTTCGTCTCCCGTATAATCAGAATAAAGTACAGTTCCAACATACTGGTTATCAACTTTGTCAAAACCTAATACTTTAGGAAGTTGCACATCATCGATAATTTTTTGCCGTGGAAAAGAGCAACCAGGAATAATCAAAATGAGAGGCAAAAGAGCACAAAAATACCTTATATTTTTTCGCTTTTGACTATTCATTATTAATATCATCCTTATCTTGATTTGGTGTATATCTTTTTAGTGAAAGAGGTCTTAAAAATCTGCTTCGTGTAGTTGTAAACTTATATGATGATCGAATAAAACTGTCGCGAAAGTTCTTTATTCTAAGAGGAAATAGAGGGACCATATATGGATTCCCCAAGGATTTAAGCTTTAATAAATGTCCTAACAGAAGAACGAACCCTATGATAATTCCAAAGCCGCCCAAAAATGCTGCAAATAAAATAAGAGGAAAC
Organism: Neobacillus pocheonensis; assembly: GCF_050477905.1. Lineage (NCBI taxonomy): Bacteria > Bacillati > Bacillota > Bacilli > Caryophanales > Bacillaceae > Neobacillus > Neobacillus pocheonensis. The sequence continues at coordinate 39,667 of NZ_JBCNAD010000036.1, forward strand.
CGTACGAGACGAATTGCATTTGACATTTTAAAGATAGGAGTTGTGAAAGAAGCAAGTGCAGACAATGAAACAATAATAAGTAAAACATTACTTGTTAGAGCAGCTTGGACAGATGCCTGACCGATTACAATACCACCTACAATACCCAGTGTTTGTCCAATTTTTGTCGGCAAGCGTGCCCCCGCCTCTCTCAACAATTCAATGGTAATTTCCAAAAAAATAGCTTCCAATACCGGAGGAAATGGAACATGAGCTCTTGAACTAATAAGGGGTTCCAATAAATCATCAGGTACAACTTCATAATGAAAGGTTAATATTGCAACATATATTGGTGTAGCAAACAACGAGAAAATAACACTAATAATGCGAATGATTCGAAAAAACGAGCCAAGTACCCAATTAAGATAATAATCTTCGGGAGAAATGAAAAAATCTAAGATCGTTGTTGGCCCAGTAATAATGTAAGGGGATCCATTCGTTAAGATCGCAACTTGCCCTAATACCATCGCATATATAACCCTGTCAATCCGCTCAGTAGATAAAAAAATAGGAAAGGGAGTATTTGAGTTGTCTGAAATAATTTGATCAATTTGGGAATTATCGAAAATAACATCAAAATCGATATTCTTCAATCGCTGTCGAACAGTTTGAATATATTCCGGATTGGTAATACCATCCAAATACGCAATAACTACTTCTGTTTTGGACATTGTACCTATTGTTATTTCCTCAAATACTAACTCTGGAACAGCTAATTGCATTCTTAACAGATGAAGATTAATACCAATATTTTCTACAAACCCAACTTTTGGTCCAATAACACTAAATTCATTTTCAGTATCATTATTTTCTCGATAACCAAGATTCGTATTTTCTATATTTATCGTCAAAAAATCTTCACTTAAATCCTTGAATTGAAGAATAACATAGCCTTTGATTAGCCTTTTCTCAATATCTAGAGGATTACTTGTAACTTGAACGTCCTCAAACGGAATAAATTTTTTTATATCATTAATTTTACTGATTTTCTTTATATGTTCTTGAATTGACGGAAGAAGGAGGTTATTTATTTTTTTGGGATCTACCATACTTTTATAGTAACTAATTGTAATATCCTGTTCTTCAGATAATGAAAATTGATGGAAATCACTCGATTTAGCAGCTTGTTGAAAAATAGTTTTTATTGACTTTGTTTCGTTCTCAGACTTTTGACTATTTAAAAACCGATCTATAAACTTGAAAGACATTCGAATCACCAAATGGATTTGTATTTTCAATTAAATGTAAGCTTTCTCTATAAGAGACTCTTTAATTAACACACCAGTAGTTGGGGGAAAGTTCAGACTCTTTTCAAGCTGTTATCTTTTTTTCAAAAGGGATACTATTCATCGGTCATGTGAACCGTCCCCACGGTCCTACTTTAATTTAATGCCAATAAATTTCAGTTCCGTCATTTCTTCTATAGCATATTTAATTCCTTCTCTGCCTACACCACTTTGTTTTACACCGCCGTAAGGAAGATTATCCTGCCGGTAGGTAGAGATATCATTAATCCAAACACCGCCTATTTCTAATTGGTTTGCTACCCTGATGGCTCGGTCAATATCCTGGGTGAAGACACCAGCTTGCAAACCGTAAATCGAGTCATTGGCATATCCGATGACTTCCTCTTCTGTATCAAACGGAATGACTGATACGATCGGTGCAAAAACCTCTTCTGCGATTATTTTCATATTACGATCAACATTGGTCATGATGGTCGGGGAAAGAATGGTTCCGTTTCGTTCACCGCCCACTTCTATTTTTGCACCATTTCTTACCGCGTCATCAATCCAAAGCTTAGCTCGTTCTGCTTCTTTCTCAGTGATCATGGGCCCGATATCGGTGGCTTGCTCCATTGGATCCCCAATTTTCAATGCCCTTGTTTCATTGATAAACTGATCCAAAAATGACTGATAAACATTTCTTTGTACAAAGATTCGTTGAGCATGGATACAAACTTGTCCTGAAAATGAAAAAGCTCCAGTTACTAATCTTGTTACAGCCGTTTGTAAGTCTCCATCTTCGAAAATGATATTAGGGGAATTGGAGCCTAATTCAAGGGTTACTTTTTTAAAGCCGGCAGTTTCACGAATTTTCTTTCCGACTGCTAAGCTTCCTGTAAACGAAATTTTATGGACTTTTTCATGTGTGACAAGAGGTGCCCCTACCTCTCCCGTTCCCATTAACAAGTTTAATGCCCCATTCGGAAGGCCCGCTTCCTGAAATAACTTGACTAATTTATAACCCGACACAGGTGTTTTCTCGGCAGGTTTGAAAACAATCGTATTACCTGCAGCAATCGCTGGTGCAATTTTATGCAAGGACAGATTCAGCGGAAAGTTAAAGGGAGTAATGGCTCCCACCACACCTAATGGGATTCGTTTCACAAGCCCCATTCGATTTTCCCCGCCTATAGCTGCATCCATTGCCAGAACTTCTCCTGTAATATTTTTGGCAAGTTCCGAAGCAAACCGGAGGACTTGAACGGAACGATCGATCTCATCTTTGCTATATTTGATAGGTTTACCAGCCTCTCGGACAATTGTGTCTATAAAATCCTCCGGCTTTTCCTCTAATAGGTCGGCAGCTTTTCGTAAAATATCACTTCGTTGATGAGCAGGCATCTTCTTCATCGTAGAATGAAAAGTTTCAAAGGCATTTTCTACTGCCTCATTCAGATCGGTTTCCGTCGCTAAAGCTAATTCCGCTACTTTTTCTTGGTTGTAGGGATTTTTTACTTCAAGTGTTTCCCGATTAGGTTCATTTCTTTCTTGACCATTAATAATCGAACCGAGCCGCATGTTGACCCTCCCCTTCTTAACATTGAAGATGACTTAATTTCTCGGTTAATTTCATGTTTTCACTATAATCAACTGGGCAATCAATAAAGACAGGTTTATTCATGGCAATGGCTTTTTCCAATGCAGGTTTAAGTTCCTCTGCCCTGTTAATTTGCAAAGCTTCAAATCCGTAGGACGAGGCAAGCTGCACAAAGTCAGGATTTCCAAATTTAATATGGGAAGGACGGTTAAACTTTTTCAACTGATGCCATTCGATTAAGCCATATCCTTCATCTCTCCATAATAAAACAATAATTGGGAGATTCAGTCGTTTGGCTGTTTCTAACTCAGCGCCGGTCATTTGAAAAGAACCATCCCCGCAAACCGCTACAACGGTACGATTCGGCTCGGCAAGTTTCGCCCCTATTGCTCCAGGGACAGCGATCCCCATTGATGCCAGGCCATTAGAAATAAGACAAGTATTCGGTTGATAGGTATGGAACATTCTCCCGATCCATACTTTATGCGCCCCCACATCTGAAATCACAATATCCTCTTCCTTTAAAACAGCCCGTAAATCGGAAATAATTTTCTGAGGTTTGAGAGGGAAGCTTGTATCGTCACTAAATTGCTTCAGCTCAGTCAGTGCCTTATTCCGAACGTTCAATACCCATGAATTATTCCTTTCTCTTGGGGAAAGAACCTTATGTAATTTTTCTAAATTCTGTTTGATATCTCCTACTACATTTATTTTTACAGGATAATTTTGATCGGTCTCTGCTTCTTCTGTATCAATGTGTAAAATGGAGGTGGCTCCATCAGGATTCCATTTAGAAGGAGCATATTCTGCAATATCATAACCAATCGCGATAATTAAATCGGAATGATTAAATCCACAAGTAATGTAATCATTCCCGCCAATGCCTGCTGTAAGTAAACTTAAGTCATGGTTCCAGGGAAGAGCGCCTTTTCCCATGAAAGTATGGACGACTGGGATATTGATCTTTTCCACTAGAGCCCGTAATTGATCAGCAGCATTTCCTCTAGTTATTCCGTTACCAGCTAAAATTATAGGGTGCTCTGCCTGTTGAATAAGTTGGGCTGCCACTTTAATGACCTGATCCCCTGCTTCTGTTAAAGTATGGTCTGTTCCCTTTAATGGAGTTCCCTGAACCTCCATTCCAGCAACATCATTTGGGAGATCGATGTGGGCAGCACCTGGTTTATCTTGAGTCGATACTTGAAATGCTTTACGAACTGCCTCAGGTATGATTTCTCCCTTTTTTATTTGAGCATTCCATTTTGTTACAGGTTCATAGATATGAATTAAATCATAATACTGATGACTAATTTTATGCTGCCGGTCTAAACTAGCTTGGCCGGTAATCGCCACAATTGGATTCAAATCCATGTTGGCATTTGCCACACCTGTTAACAGATTTGTTGCGCCTGGCCCTAAGGTAGCTAAGCACACACCCGGTTTTCCCGTTAACCTTCCATAGGTCCCTGCCATAAAAGCAGCGCTCGTTTCATGTCGGGTTACAATAAATTTAATCGTTGAATCCAGCATAGCATCCATTAGGTCGATATTTTCCTCGCCTGGTATCCCAAAGATATATTCTACGCCCTCTTCCTCTAAACACTTAACTAATAATTCAGCTGCCTTCACTATTAAACACCCTTTACAATGGATTGATACACTTCTTCTAATGTATAAACATGATCTCTTTCGTCTTTGTAAACGATATGTTCTGGTTTAAAATGCACTGGGGAATCCAAACCAGCTGCGGCAGCCAGACGGAACAACCCTTTACGCATACTGATTAAATAATTGGCCGTACGATACTTTTTCTCATCAATGACAAGAGCCTTTTGTAAATCGGGATCGGTTGTGGCTACACCGACCGGGCAAGCATTTGATTGGCATTTTAAGGCTTGGATACAGCCTACTGTAATCATAAATGCCCGTGCAATATTGACGAGATCTGCCCCCATCGCAAGAGCAATCGCGATTCGATCTGGTGAAAAAAGTTTGCCTGAGGCAATGATTTTCACTCGATCACGGACGTCATATTTTATGAGGCCATTGTTTACTAATGGCAGAGCAGCTTTGATAGGTAATCCAACACTGTCAGCCAGTTCCTGATAAGAAGCACCTGTACCGCCTTCACCACCGTCTACGGTGATAAAATCGGGGCCTTTTCCGGTTTCTTTTATGGCTTTTGCCAATTCATCGGCTTCATGCATACTTCCAATAACGCATTTCATTCCAACCGGTTTTCCTGTTTCCTCTCTAATCCGTTCCATAAAATTAAATAAGGATGGGAAATCACTAAATTCTTTAAAACGATTAGGGCTATCGATGGATTTAAATGGTTCTACCATCCGGATTCTTGCGATTTCCTCTGTTACTTTTTCGCCATCAATATGGCCGCCGCGTGTCTTTGCCCCTTGAGCTAATTTAATCTCAAATGCTTTTATTTCAGGGATTTGACTTTTCTCCTTTAATGCTTCCCAGCTGAAATTTCCCTCTCTATCTCTTACCCCAAATAATCCGGGACCAATTTGCATAATGATATCTACTCCGCCTCTTAAATGATATTCTGAAAGCCCGCCTTCACCTGTATTCATCCATGCCCCCTTAGCAATTGCTAAGCCTTTAGAGAGTGCGGTAATGGCATGATCACCTAAAGAACCATAACTCATTGCGGACATCCCAATTTGCCCTTTTACAATGAAGGGGTGCTTTAAATTTTTTCCAATCACGATCGCATCCTTATCGTCTAATAAATAGGCGGATGATTCATTTTCCTCTAACGCTTCTTTTTTCTGTGTAAATAAAGGTTCTTTTAACAAGAGGTAACGATTCGTCGTTACTTTTGTCTCTTGGTCCATTTTTAATTCCTCTGTTAATTTAGGAAACATGGAATTCCGAATATAAAAACCAGATTCTTCAAAATCCCGTTGTGAACCATATCCAATCACATTACGTTTATACTTTGCTTGTTTTACAATATGTTGAAAATCGATGCGAGAAAAAGGTTTTCCATCTTTGTTACTATCAAATAAGTACTGACGAAGCTCTGGTCCAATTGTCTCCAAAAAGTATCTTGCACGTCCTAAAAGTGGATAATTGCGAAGAATTGGATGCTGTTTTTGCGTTCGGTCGATAAATAATAAATACAATCCAACCACTAAAAAGACCAATACAAACAAAGCTAATAAAACAAATAGAATGATGATCAAAACGTCGGCAATATTCATTATCATTTCCTCCATAAATAAACACTTAATTTACTACCATAAAAATAGGATTATATAAATAAGATTCTCTTTATGGGGAAATTTATCCAAAGGGTACTCGACCAGTTAAGAAAAATAAGAGCTATTTGTAAAGTGCCTGACCCCCAGATTGGTAACGTATTCAAACACCAGAGTTCAAGCACCAATTAACCTATTTAGCTTTTATACGAAACCATCCATTTCCTATTATTACGCTGAGAACTACGGCTGTGGGAGCTACTTAATCTTTCTGTCTTTTCCATTCATACATGATTGGAATGACCAATCTAGGGAATAGGTTTGATAAGTAATCAAGAATCCAGAATAACCTAGAAAACGATTTGAATGTACCTGTAACCCGACTTGATCAGATAGATTGAGACGATGAAGGATTCTAAAGCTATAAATACTACAGAGCACAAATCCAGAAAATTATAGAAGGGGTCTAATTATTGAGCCCCACATTTTTTCAACATGTAGAAATCGATCTTATAAATTTGCATTGTTCACTTCTTCAGACCGACAACTCCCTATAGGAATTTCCTCATTTCGCTCGTCTCATCTACATCTGCACACAAATAAAAATAAAAGACCTTTAAGGTCTTTTTTAAAAGTAGATACCGGTTTTGTCTATCATTGAAACCCCTTTTCAATTTTGCTTTTCTTAAATATTTTCAATACCTTTTTTTACAACCGTTATATTCTTGGTTAAATACGCCCAATTTTGAGGTGCTGGCAAACTGATCTGCCAAAAAGTTGTGCCAACTAAATCGTAAATATCAATAAGTTTATTCTTCTCCATATAGCTTCGAATGTCTTCAAACCAAACAACATGCTCATTTGTGCCGCTCCAATAACGATACCATGGTGATTTAGCCGTAGTATCAAATTGAATAGGTGCTCCATTTATAATCGCTTGATTTTGTGCGGCAAGCACGGATAATCCCTTCGTTTCATTCGAAGTGGCCACTTTATCATACCCATACAGCGCCATGGCGATTAACATTTTTTGTGGATTAAGTTTAGTTAAAGCGTAGAGAATTACTTGTTCTACCCATCCTATGGGTGCGGTCGGTTCGGGCGGGCCGCCCGGATAGCCATAATCGATCGTCATGATCGCCATCAAATCAACCGCATTGCCAATTGCCGCATAGTCATAAGCTCCGACAATCCGATTCGTCGGCAAATCCTCCGCTTTGGCGTGAACGTTTACTTGTAAAATGAGTCCGCCTAATTGTGTCTTTAATTCTTTTAAGAACAAATTAAAATCGTTACGATTTACCGGAGGAATAAATTCAAGGTCAAGGCTCACACCGCCAAACCCTCTAGTGGTAGTAAGATTGACAATGCTTGCCACTAAATTTTGACGATAGGTTGAATTTCCCAGAACCCTTCCTGCGAGCTCGGAACTAAACCCCTTGGCCGTAAAATTTCGGAGCATTAATAAAGGTGTAATGTTTACTTGATTGCATTTCGTAATAATGGCGGAATCATCTATTTCCATAAAAGCGAAACCCTCATCAGTGAATGAGTAGTTTACGATCGCTAAATAGGTTAATTGACTGGATAATGAATCTAAAATAGAAAGTGTTGTCGTTCCAGCAGAAGGAACTAAAAACCCAAGAGTAGTAATTTCCAATTTAAATGTTGAAGGAATGTTAATAACCTGGCCAATTCGGAGGTGATTCATGTCTATTTCCGGATTAGCAGCACTTATCAATGAAAGATTAGAGTTATATTGTTGGGCTATTTTCCAAGAGTAATCACCCGCTTTTATACGGTAAGCACGGATTGGCAGCGTATCGTCTGGAATTAAAAGAGCAAGACCAGGAACAAGTGCTGTGGTAGATGGTAACCCGTTTACACTAACAATTGAACTCATTGAAACATTATACAGCTTAGAAATAGACCACAAATTCTCACCAATACCTACGACATGAACAGTCATCCCTCTCACCCCTTCTATAAACATATATTGGCTAGCGGTAATAATATTCTTTTTGAATGTGAAGTGTATGATTCAGATAGAAAAATGTACGTTTAAGTCAGTAAATTATCCCTGGCAGGAATCCCTAGGCAGCCTCATATACAACAAGTTCATTTAGCTATTTAACCGGCCTTATTGCTGAGGGCACATTTAATAAATGGTATAGGGTTGAAGGGATAACGTTTAACTAAAAAATTATAGAAAAAAAGTAAGGGAGGATGCCTCAAGAGACACCCTGCCTTACTTCAAATACGAAATCACTTAAAATGGTGTTTTTAACAGATTGTTAGTAATATTCTTTGATTAGTCTTTATTTTCAACTCTAGTACAGGAGTTGTACCAAATTATTGCTTGATTAATATATTATAGTAATAGTAAGAATTATTAGACTAAATGGGAGTGATGATTTTGGAACCTCAATGGCTGGATTGGGCAAAACAGCTTCAGTCCATTGCTCAGGCGGGATTAATGTATTCAAAAGATATATATGACTTGGAGAGATTTGAATTAATTAGAAATATTAGTGTAGACATTTTAGCACATTACACAAATATAGAAAGGCAAGTAATTAAAGATTTATTCGCTACTGATAAAGGTTATGCAACGCCTAAGGTCGATATTAGGGCTGTAGTCTTTAAGGATAATAAAATACTAATGGTTCAGGAAAAAACAGATGGTTATTGGGCATTACCTGGGGGGTGGGCAGACATTGGATTAACCGTAAGTGAAGTCGCTGCTAAAGAAGTGAAAGAAGAATCGGGATATGATGTAAAAGCAATCAAATTATTAGCTGTAACCGATAATAAATGCCATCCACATCCGCCTTCAGCTTATCATATTTATAAAATATTTATCCTTTGTGAAATAATAGGCGGGCAACCCGCCACGGGCGTTGAAACAAGTGCAGTAAAGTTCTTTGATGAAAACGAACTCCCTTCTCTCTCAACAGCTCGGAATACAAAATCACAAATTGAAATGGCTTTTAAATACTTAAAAAATCCACTAGAAAACGTTTATTTTGATTAAATACTTTTTTTAACATTACGTCCCCTTTTCTAATCTCTCATGGTTGAAGGCCAAGGTATAGTTTGAAAACAATCAAAATACATCTTGGCTTTTTATATTCTATCATTTCTTTTTTCAAAAAAAAATTACCGATAGATTTAGAATCTCCGGTTTTCACATAAATTGTATCATGATCCCCGCCTTATCATCTTGACGAAGATTATTCTTTTTCTCAAAGTGTCCTAATTCATTGGAATAACTATTAATACCCGATTTAAGTATCTTTTTAAAAGATTCTTCGATTGAAAATTGGGGGTGAAAGAGCCCATCTGTCATCATTAATAATGTTTTTATTTCACTTATATTTACTTGACCATGCTGAATGTAGTTTACAACTTCTTCTTTGCCATTAGCTACAGTGTATCCATCTTGCTTATTAGCTAATGATCGATTAAAGATAAGCTGTTGAGTAATATCTTGAAAATACTCCTCATCTGCTATTTTAACCCCTTGTTTTCGTTGGTCCTCTCGCCATTCCTTTGCTCTTTTACTTATATCTTTTACTGTATCCCTTGTTAAGGCTTTTATCATTCCGTTTTGATACTCTGCCATTATCATGCAATCACCTAGCTGAGCAAAAGAAATCTTCCCGTTGTTCTCAATTTTTATCATGGCAACACATGTTGACCAAAGATTTTCAGATTTTTCCTGATTCACATTGTATTTTTTCATATAGTCTCTCAGCATTCTATTAGCAACCATGATTCCTTCAACTAATGAAAGGTTACTTCGGTAAAGTTTTAAGAAATAATCTTTAAATATATTAGCTGCTAAATATGCACCGTTCATTCCGTTTTCATCTCTGAATGGATGTAATGGTGTTGCCCCATCAAAAACCCCATAAACGTTTAACTTTTCATTTAATAAAACTGAATCTTCACTTACACTTTTATGTGGGGCAGCACTAAAAAAAGACTCAACCTTCATTGGTTGTCCACCTCTTTTTTATCAAACTAAACATAAAAACAGTTAATAGATAAAACATTATATGATTTAATTTGAATCTTTAGAGGTACTATTTTTACTCAATAGGAATTATCTTTTACATCATATCCATTATTTTTCAACACTTTTTTTAATGTCTCAATATGATCATGATTTTTCGTCTCTAACGATAGCTCAAGTTGGGCATATCCTGGATAAATGTGCTCCCCAGCATGATGGAGAATGACAGATTGAATATTCGCGTCTAATTCGGTAATGGAGTTCAGCACTTTTTGTAGTTCACCTGGCTTATCTTTTAAGATAATAAATAAATTCGCATATCTTCCTGACTCCACCATGCCACGTTCAATGATGCGTGAAATAAAATTCACATCCACATTCCCGCCACTTAAAACAGCAACTACTTTCTTCTCTTTTATATTTACTTTTTTATACAATAGCGATGCTAATGCACTGGCCCCGGAGCCTTCCACTAACAGCTTATTACGTTCCAACACCATTAGCATCGTTCTCGCTATTTCCATTTCATCTACACAAAAAATATCATCTACATATTTTTGAACAAGTTCAAATGTTTTCTCACCTGGTTTCTTTACGGCAATCCCATCTGCCATCGTAGGAGTAGACTCCACCATAACAGGCTTTTTTTCTGCTAATGACTGTTTCATACTCGGACATGAAAGGGCTTGTACCCCATAAACACGAATGCTTGGGTTTTTCTGTTTTACTGCCAGTGCAAGACCCGCAATTAGTCCTCCTCCCCCGACAGGACACAAAATGGCTTCTACATCAGGTAATTGGTCTAAAATCTCTAAACCTACTGTACCTTGACCTGCAATAACGGCCTCGTCATCAAAAGCATGAACAAAGGTAGCTCCCATTCGATCCTTTAGTTCCAACGCATAAGCTAATGCATCATCAAACACATTTCCTTGAAGCTGCACCTCTGCTCCATATTGCTTTGTAGCTAGCACCTTACTGAGTGGAGCTCCCTTAGGCATGACAATGGTGCAAGGAATTCCTAACATTTGGCTAGAATAGGCAACACCTTGAGCATGATTTCCAGCAGAAGCTGCAACTACGCCTTTTTTCAGGTCCGTATCGGACAATGAAATCAACTTATTATAAGACCCCCTTACCTTAAAGGAACCGGTTTTCTGCAAATTTTCAAGCTTTAAATACACTTCATTTTGAGAAGTTAGTTTACTGAAGGTTTTTGAATAATCAAGCGGTGTGGTGTGAACAATTCCCTTCATTTTTTCACGGGCAATTATTACATCATCTAGAGTTAACACATTAAATCCTCCTACAACACTTCTTTCAAATTTAAAGCTGTATGTCAAAGTATTTGGCTAAAATATCATTTTTCAATGTTTTTACACTGTTATTAAATAGTGTTTTTTCTTTATTACTTAATTCCAGTTCAATAACGTCTTGAATTCCTTTTCTATTAACCACACACGGTACACCTATGTAAACATCTTTCGTATCATATTGTCCATCTAAGTATGCTGAAACTGGAAGGATGGCATTTTCATTGCGGAAAATTGCTTTTGTAATACGTAATAACCCCATAGCTATTCCATAATAAGTTGCCCCTTTACCTTCAATTATTTTGTATGCTGCATCTCTTGTATCAATAAAAATGGCATCTAAGTCTTCAAATGAATATTCATTATTATTATCAATCAACTTAAGTACATTTGTGTTTGCTACACTTGCTGTACTATAAACGGGTAATTCACTATCACCATGTTCTCCAATGATATAAGCATGAACATTGTTAGGTGAAACATTAAAGTATTGTCCAAGGTTATATCGCAATCGTGCTGTGTCAAGAATTGTTCCAGAACCGATTACTCTTTCTTTAGGAAGCCCACTGTATTTCCAAACAGCATAAGAAAGAATATCTACAGGATTGGTTGCAACCAGAAAGATTCCATCAAATCCACTTTCCATCACACTATCAACAATTCCTTTGAAGATTTTTATGTTCTTATCCACAAGGTCTAAACGGGTTTCCCCTGGTTTTTGAGCAGCACCTGCACAAATTACAACTAAATCAACGTCATGGCAATCCTTATAGGATCCACTTTTAACATCAGTGGGATAGGGTGCAGCTATCATCCCATGATTCATATCAATTGCATCTGCTTCCGCTTTTTCCTTATTAAGGTCAATTAAAATAAGTTCATCGACAATTCCTTGATTAATTAAGGCAAAGGCATAACTTGAACCTACAGCACCTGTTCCAATTAAAGCTACCCGATTAATTTTTGCCATACATATCCCCCTACAGTCTTTTTAAAATTGATATAAAAGTAGTATTTACCGTGAACTGGAAATTTACCCTTGGCTCCATTTACACTTAAATGAAACTTGAGTCTTTCCAATTATAAAAGGCGATTACAGTTCTATTTTCAATTGTTAAAAATGCTTTTAAAAAAAAGACATCCAAATTTGGAAGTCCTTTAAGCATCATCACATATTTATTTTCTTAGAATTTATATTTCCAACCATTAAGTTCCGTAATGAAGCGAGTCCGTCCGATTTAATAAAAAGTCTGACATGTCTTTTCCGTATAAGTATAATCGATGCATCGGTCTAGTCATCGATACGTATAATAATTTGATGTCCAGGTCAACTGGCGAGTATGGTTCCTCCAAGCTTACAATTAAAACGGCATCAAACTCCAACCCTTTTGATAAATAAGAAGGTAGTATCACAATATGCCCCTTCTTCATTTCTTCTTTTTCCTCTAATAACTGAATCGGAAGATCACTACTTTCAAAAAGCTGATGAATTCGTTGACATTCTTTTTCGGTCCGTCCAATGATTGCGATGGAGTGCAACTCTTCTTCTTTAAGTGAGGATATATCTTGTTCCAACTGCCGCCTCACTACTTCCAGATTCTTAGTGTCTATTGTTATATAACTTGGTTTTTGACCATGACGTATGACTGGTTCGACCTTTGGCAAGTCTTGGTCAAGCAGCATAAGGACATCGTTTGCTAAATTCATGATTTCGACAGTGGTTCGGTAGCTTTTTTGTAAGGTTTGATAGTTCGCATTAGGGAAAATATCTTTCAAAACCGGTGTCCAGCTATTCAAGCCACGATAGGAATGAATCCCTTGTGCTAAATCTCCAACAATGGTAAACAAGTCTGTATCAAAGCCTTCTTTTAATGCGGCAAATTGGAAATAGCTGTAATCCTGCGCTTCATCAATGAAAATACTGCGCATTTTATATTTTTCATCGATGCCTTCCAATTTTGCCTTCATATAAAATATCGGAGCTAAATCTTCAAGTTCATAGGCACCTCGATCGAAGATCCGCATACAATATTTGCTCAGGACCTTACATTCTTTATCAGTAAGAGTGGTTGAATGTTTTTTAATCCATTTTGGAGAAGACATTAGCTCTTTATACAAGGTAAAAATATCTTTCATGATAAAGGCGTCCATATATTTCTTGACAGCTACCTTTGACTCCTGCACGATCCTCTTTTGTCTTTGTTCCTTCTTATCCATTAAGGTAACCACAAGTTGCTTCCTTTTTTCTGGCTCCATCCTTCTGTTATATATAGCCTTTTCGAGTGTTTCTTCAAATTTCTTGTTCAGATTCCTTAACATAATGGTTTTCTTCTTTTTTACATCATCTTCTAATAAGTTTTTTATTTTTCCAAGCCTTTTATAGATTGGTAAGTAGGTATATTCTTTTAAAAATAGAGTTTCAAGTTTTTGGCCCTTCATCAAAATGGAATTTTCAACGACAAAATCCTCTCGTGGGGCCAGATTAGATTCCAATTCCATTACATATCGATCGATTAAATCCCTAAATTCGAGTGAACCCTTAAAGCTGGAAACCCATTGAATCGATTTATTTTTTCCGTTATCTTCAAGGAGCTTCATCAGCTTGGAATTTGGGGAAAATAGTTTTATTTTCTGTCCCAAACAGCTTTTCATAAAATCGATATAGGTGGTTTGATTAATCTTGTTGACCCCGAGTTCCGGTAAGACAGCAGATATATAATCAATAAATAGTCGGTTTGGTGCGAGAATCATTAATTTTTCTGGAGGAAATTGATAACCTAAGGAATAGAGAAAGTAGGATATTCTATGGAGTGCGATCGTTGTTTTCCCGCTTCCGGCAGCCCCTTGAACGATAATGGGGTGTTTCAGAGATGCCCGAATCACTTCATTTTGCTCATTTTGAATGGTCGCCACGATTTCGGTTAATCGATTGTCTGCTTTGCCTGACAAAGATTTCTGCAAAAGTTCATCGTGGGTGGTTAAATCGATATCACTGATTTCTTTTAATAATCCATCGACGATCTCATACTGCCTTTTTAATGATAAGTAACCGGTTTGTGTCTCCCCATAGGCTTCATAAGACACTTCGCCTAGCCGGCCGTCATAGTAGACATTGGCAATCGGTGACCTCCAATCCACGATAATCGGCTGCTGCGAGACACGGTCAAACAAAGATACCTTGCCTATGTACAAAATTTCTTCCAAATTCGTACTATTGCTCGTAAAATCAATCCTTGAAAAATATGGTTTGCCAATCACGCTTTCAAGCCTTTTCAATTCACTTTCCGCTAATTCAAGATAACTTGCATTCGCAAGGAGATCCGTGTAGCTCGTACTACTATCCTTTGAATTCAGGTCGGCAAACGCTTGTTTCATATTTTCAATGAAATATTCTTTATTCCCCTTAGAAATGTCTAAAACGGTTCGTATATATTCCTTTGTAAACTCTAAGCGCTCCACTTCTGCTTGATAATCTTTATGGGCACGAACAGACACTTGATCTTTGGCACTCATCCTATTCTCTAACCACCTCTCTATGCATTTTTGAAAGCATGGAATAATAAGATTAAACTAAATCTTTTATACTAGTCAAGTTTAACGACCATGGGATCGTACATTTCTCCGATTGTATCAAGGAACTGTGAAAAAAGGAAAACTGCTCTGAACAAAATAATCTATAATTTTCTGCAGAAAGGGTTGAAAAAATGATCATTCGTGAACGTGACCATAGCTATATCATGATTACTCAACATGACCACGCTAAAATATCAGGAGAAATTGTTCGAAATTGGAAAGAAAAATATTTTGAAGGTATAGACAGAAAAGAAGAAGTGGTTCTTGGCATTTTTGAACATGATCGAGGCTGGATTGAACCCGATGCGGCCCCTTTATGGAATCGTAACAAGCAAAAGCCGTACTCTTTTATGGATTTTCCTCTTGATTTAAAGGTGGAGTTTTACAAAAAAGGAATCAATGAAGTTGAAAAAATGAGCCTCTATGCAAGTCTTCTTTGTAGTTTACATTATGTTTCCTTTCTTCAATATGAAGAGGACCCGATCGGAACGAAATTTGTAGAGGAAGAAATCACCAGGCAGCTTCACTTATTAAAAATGTGTGGAATTTTAGGTAAAATGGGGAAGGAAAAGCAGTTACAATATCATCTAAGCATATTAAAATTCTGTGACAACCTCTCCCTATATATTTGCTTAAACGAACCAGGAGCTATAAAAGATAAAAAGCATCACTTTTTTCAGGATGGCATCTCCCCCTCCTTCACTTTTGCCAATAATAAGCCCATTCAGGTAAAATGGGCTGACCAAGAAACTGTCTCCCTCTCGGTGTTTCCTTTAAAGAAACAGGTAGAAGTGACGTTAAAATTTAAGGAAGTTAAAAAAGAGGCTATAAAGTCTCACGGGCTTATATCAGCCTATACAAAGACCCACTATTCCCATAAAAGTGTTACGATAAAATAAAACTGATTGAAGATAGAAAATTACTGAAAGAGGGTTTGAATATGAGTGAGATCAAAAATATTTATTGTGTTGGTCGAAATTACGTTGCTCATGCAAAAGAATTAAACAATGAGGTTCCTAATTCCCCTTTTCTATTTTCGAAGCCTACTCATGCCTTTGTGGAAGCCAATGGTCAGGAGATTTCTCTACCTGGAAATCGTGGATCTATCCATTATGAAACTGAGCTGGTTATCTGGATTGGAAGAAAACATGAAAAAGGCATGAAAGCAGATGAAGTTATAAAGCGTATGGGAATTGGTATCGATTTTACTTTACGAGATGTTCAAAATGAACTAAAGAAAAAAGGGTATCCATGGTTGCTTGCAAAAGGGTTTCCTCATTCGGCTGTTGTAAGTAAATTCATTGAGTTTCCTGGAATAAACGAAATAAAAGAAAAGGACTTCATTCTTATTAAAAATGGGGAGAAGGTACAACAAGAAGATAGTAAAAATATGATTTTTGATTTACAGACAATCGTTGATTTCACCTCGATTCACTTTGGCTTGGATGAAGGTGATATCATTTTTACTGGCACACCAGAAGGAGTCGGACAAGTTCTTGACGGAGATCATTTGTCATTAAAATGGGATAACAAAATTGTCGGTGATTGTTTTATTAGATTAACTTAAATCAGGATACCAAGGGACGGTTCTGCTGGCTTTGTAGGCAATACCCATGTTTCAATCATGAAAACCGTCCTTTTGCTTTCCGTTAACCTGGTACAAATAATATTCCTCTAACTAATTTATTCATTACTAATTTCCCCAACCATTGCCATCATCATATGGAGTACCATTAATTTCATTACACTGGTTTCCCTACATACCCTCTGAAAGTTCAGTCCTCCTGTTGCAGTTAGATTCCGACAGAATCACATTGGACGATTTCTTCAGATATTACGATGGTTACTTGCTCCATTACTGCCCGATTCGAGAATACCTCGTTTGTTCCTTTAACATTCAGACGAACTCCTCTAACTCCTAATCATTGGCATTCTAAATCACCTTTATTCATTGATAAATTCTTCTTCATAAAAGACCTTTACAATGAAATAACTTCAAATAAAAAGGGATGTGATTAATTTCACACCCCTGTAATCTCCCTACTACTATGTATTAACTTATTAAAACAGCAAGCCTTGTACCCACAAACTCGGTGGTCTCAAGCAGTTTAATTTAGGTTCATTTTTGTACCCAGGCGAATGATCCAGGATGGATCTTCTCCTAATTTGTCTTCTTTCTTTAACCCCTTAAGGATGGCAACCCATTTGCCTTGTTTCTGACCAGTTTCTACCTTTTGTTCATGAAGCTTACCTTTTTTTAGTACATATACATATGTCGATTTGCCAAAGCCCTTAATGCTCGTTTCTGGAACTGCTAGCAACTCCTTTGATTGCACTACAACGTCAAGCGTGGTAGTGTAGCCAGGATATAGGCCCTTTTGTGAATCAAGACTTGCTTTAAAAGTATAGGATGGAATTGGTTCTTGTTGTGGATCTTTCCCCTTATTTGCAGGTGTTTTATATGTAGGATTATCACTAACCTCCGAAATCTTTCCTTTCCATTTCTTATTAGCAACTACTTTAGAAGTTACGGTTATGGATTGGCCTGGTGTAATTTTTGCTTTTTCTGCTTCTGTTAGCTTTCCTTCAATTTGAAACGGATTATTCGAAGCGATTTGCATGATGGCTAGTTGCTGGTTATCTTTTGCTTGAAAACCTTGACCTACATTTTGGTTCAGATTTGTAATTACACCTGCAGTTAGGCTGCTGACAGTTAATGTTTCGAGCTCAGCTTTTAACTTTTCAGCCTCCAACGTATATTTTTCTACTTTTAGTTCTGATGCACGGAGCTCAGCTTTTGCTGAATTTAGTTCAGCTTGAAGTGACTGGATCGTGATCGCTTTAGTAGCTTGGTTAGCTGTATCAACTGCATCAGTAGTATTGGTTGTATCAGGTGTATCAGTAATATCAGGAGTTGTGGTTGATTCAGCTTCTCGTATATCCTGCTCCAATGAAGTGATTTGCTCTTTCAGCTGTGTAACACTTGTTTCTGCTAGTTTTTTATTTGCTTCTGCTTGCCCTTGATCTGCCGCGACTGTTGAGCCTTCATAAGAAAAGAGCTTTTGACCTGGAGTAACCGTTTCCCCTTCTTTCACAAAAATCTCTTGAATAGATCCTTTTGTTGCATTTATATAAATCGTTTCAGTATGACTTTGTACAACACGACCTGACACTGTTTTTGTTTTAGTAAAATTTTTTTCAATTGGACTTATAAACACCAACGGCTTAGCATTACTTTTTTTAACTTCTACTACCACTATGATTGACAATACAGCCATGAATAAAAGAATAAAAATCCCTAGTATCATCCATTTCTTCTTTCGCGGGGTTCGTACATGTTCATTATCTACCCCAATTCTTTTTGCTGTTTCCATAACACTACCCCTTTCTTAATAGATAAATAGCGAATATTGAAAAAAGTGTTATAACAAACTACTAATATCAATTGTCCATTTTTATAGAGAAAGTTTCAAGAAATAATTTTTTGAAAATTAAATATGTTATACATGATAAAACATTTTTTGCATTTTTAACTTATCTAATTTTAGACCAGAAAATTTCTCTGATTATCTTTAAACCTTTCTTGAACAAACATGCCATGATAAAACAATTAGAAAAAGCTGCCTTTGATGACAGCTTGATCTTTTATACATAATTACCACTAACCCCAACTAAGGTTTTGGAATTGGAATTTCTAAAGTGTTCACTTTTGAACCATCTTTCGCTGAGAAAACAAATAATTCGAATTTAGTATCATTTGTAGTCACCAACTCTTTTTCAAAGGTAATTTCAAATTCTCCCCATGCAGGAGCCCCATCTGTTTGGTACTTATTTTCTAACAACACTTTTTCTCCATCATAAAGAGCATAATGAAACACTCCTTCAAATACTTGGGCTTTACCTGTTACAATGATTTTATCTTCTGATTCAGCTACCACCACGTCTTTAAACACTTGGTTATGGTACTCCTTTTTCTCAGGCACATTAGAAACTGGCCCATGGTAATCTGTTGTTGCTTCTTGTTGTTTATGACAAGCCATTAAAGAAAAAATTACTATTAAAATAGAAAACAAGTAAGCGATTTTTTTCAATTTTTACACCCCCTATTTTTATTATATTCACATTTGAAGAAGTGAATTTTCATAAAAAAATTAAAAAAAGCGATCTTCTTAAGGAAGATTCGCATCAGTTCGAATTATTAGGTGAAACCGAAATTTTCGGGTTTACCTATTTTGTCTAATAAAATTCTCAGTGTTTATTGTTAATTGTTTTCTGAATCATAATTCCTTTTCCATAATGAATAACCGAGCCAAATAACAGCTATGCCTGCAAGTGGCTGTGATACGTAAGAACCATATGGAATGAAGTCAAGTATTGGAACAATGACAAGGAGAATAGCAGGAAAACGAGGAAGGACACCTTTTATCGCAGTCCAAAGACCGAATAATAAAATACCAATAAAGAAGGGATACAATGAAAGAGCGACACCTGTCTTTAATAAGGCTGGAGGATTGTCAAGGATTGCTGGAGCAGATTTTTCTAATAAAGGTACTAAAAAGGAGATGGTCCAGCCATGCCCAGCCCACATGATTGCACCGAAGAATGTCAAAAGGAAAACAATAAAACCAATTATTCTAAAAGCTTTCGCCTGACTAAGATACATTCCAACAAGCCCCAGTATCAAAAAAAGCATACTAATTAAATCCACATAAGCTCCAAATGCATCCATGGATATGTTATACCATATGGCTAACGAAACAGTAAGAATACCCGAAATCATCGAACACAACCCAGTAAAACGAATAAACGAAGCAAATGTCATAAAGAATCACCCCTCATTTGAAATTTCTATTCCTGACAAATGTGATGGCATATTCTTTTACAAAAATTTAGAAACTTGTTGCATCTTAATTTATAAATAAATCCGTCCCCTTAACACCCCCCTAGAATTACCTATATACATTGTATTAATCTTATCAAACAAAATAGAACAATTATTTAACCAAGTGCTTACGTTCGAAGCGTCCTGCTTGTTTTCGACAACATACCTATTTATTACGCATTTGATCTTCTGTTCTCTGAAACATAACAATGGACCCCACCTATATGATATGCCCGTAGAATATCCAAAAATATGAAATATATAATCACACATTAATCAAAAGTCAGACAAAAGCCGAGATTGGCAAAATGGAAATATCCACAAACCAATCACCGGCTGTTTTTGTTTTACAAACCCTATTAGGATAACAGTGATAGAACTAGTAATCTTTTTGAATCCATTTATGGTTATTTAGGTTTCTCGTTGACATACAGTTTACCAATAGCTATCTGACGAGATTAGTTTCCGTATTCATCCCGCATTATCACTTCATAGAAAGGATGTCGGGTTATTTTTTAAGTGTTTTTTTGCGTATTTTCTCTTCTTACTAGTAAATTCGACAAAAATCTTCAGTGTTTTGGTAAGAAAAGAACCCGCTTTTCATTAAGTGATAAATGGTTTAGGTTTAAGGGATAATGTTAAACTAGGATTTTTAAAAATTATAGAAAAAAGTAAGAGCGTATTTTACAATGGAATACCCTAAAATCCTGTTGAATAAAATAGAAGGATTTGACATTGAGGAGGTTTTGTCTATTGGCTAAAATTATCGTTTTTTATGAACAACCTAAGGACAAAGAAGGATTTGAAAAGTATTACTTCGACGTTCATATTCCTCTAGGAAGGAAGATTCCCCATATTAAGAGTGAATCGATACAACGAGTCATTCAAACGCAAAATTCCAACTTAAATTTTTACTTAATCACTGAACTTGAATTTGAAAGCTTGGATACACTAAATCAAGCATTGTCTAGCCCTGAGGCAAAAGCTGCCGAGGCGGATGGAATACATTTATTTAAATACCTAAATAATCCTCCTATAATCACAATAATTGAATAAGAAAAGGTTCCCTACTAAATCGGAGTGAATGTCACTCTCTCTCATTTCTTGTTTCCAATAATGTTCAATAGGTAATAAACAATAATCAGCGAAACTTACTATCCAAATAATGGAGAGTAACTTTCGCTGTTTTTTATGACTAAGTGGTTTTAAGAGTATTAGACATCATTCACCTTATTTTTCCAATAACCCATTCTACTGTAAGAACTGTTTGGCCACTTCAAAGGCACTTTTACCATTAACATTTACTTGACTATTCTAATTGAACTTCTTTGCTATTTTATTATGGGTGACTTCGATTTTCCCTGGCAGGACGAAAAGATACTCAATTAAGCTTTCTAATAAGTCCATTAGTAACGAGGACGTCTCGTAATCCATTTCAGTTTCCAATTCAAGCATCCGATATAGGGAATCATCAGTTTTCAATAAATGGCTAAGGGATAGAATAGGCTTTGCTAAATCAACATGTTTCGGCAGGATTTCAAGCTGTTGAGACAAGGGCTGCGCATTACTTTTTTCATCGAGAAAATGCTTTAGGATACTTTCAATCACTCGTTTTGACATCACGGCAGTGGCTGAATTTTCTCTAGATTGATAAACATTTAATGCTGAACGATAGGCTCTGATTAGGTCTTTAGGTATATTGGGTAGAGTTTCTATTTGATTAATCGGATGTTTGGAAGCTTGTGGGTCATAAATATAAGTATCAGCATATTCACCATGTTCATCTAAATCTTCCTTAGTCATAATGATAAAAACTGCTGATTTTTTACAAGATGGACAACTACACTCCGTTACGATGCCATTCTTACTACTCTGGTAATTTGCATTAAGCATAAATTCAGTTGTTTTTCTGCATCCCGGGCACTCACATTGAATATTCTTTGGTATTTTTAGATTCCCATATTTGATGTGAGAAATGATGGATCCTGGATTTATCCTTCTCATTTGTTATCCTCCCGAATTTTCCATTTATGCATAATACAATGTTTCTCCTTTTACTACTTCACAGATTAGATTTACTTACTATAGTTTTTTCATCATTTATTATATCCATTCCAAGTACTAATTAAATAATTCCTATAATGCTTTTTAGTTACCCGAACCTATACAGTGTTAATAGGATGTTACCATTTTTTCCTAATAGTTACCCGACTATTGTTACCGACAATATCTGCAGATTATTTTTTTAACTTATTATCAATTGATGCTTATTTGAAATATCAAGGACCGAATTTTAAATGAATTTATGTCTGAATCGGCCGAAAAGAGTGAATAAAAAGGGGCTTGGGCAATAATATTGGTTTGAATTTCATTAAGATTTCCCCCTTTATTGGACAGATTGCGTGTTTAAAGTTACTTTTTTAAAAAAATATTTTGTTGTCAATTTATTAGTCATAATTTAGTATTTGAATTGTGAAAATTGGAAAAAATCTAATAAATTTTTAATGATGAATAATACACATCCAATGAAAATAACGTCCATTTTTCATAGAATATCTTTTTCAAGTGTGAAAGATGAAATCATACGAAGAAATCTAGTATTAATAGATTGATATTACCAGTCTGTATTTACAGGTTGATTAATATAAAAAAAAATAGGAGGTTGACAAATGAGAAAAAAGGTAACAAAACAAATTACAGGAAAACTTAGTAGAGATAGGATGAAAAGAAAAGTATTCATTTCAACGGCTGCATCCGTGTTAAGTTTGACGTTGTACATGTCAGGAGGATCGAGCTATGCAGCAACATCCAACCACGTTCAGCTTAATGGAGCAGCGCCAATGGCCGCTAAGCACGGTACTCTCATTGGTCACACGAACAGCAGCACGAAATCTTCTTTAACAATTGCCTTGCAATTAAGAAACAGAGATAAACTGGACCATTTTATTGACAGTTTGAGCGACCCTTCCTCTCCTAACTACAAGCATTTCATATCACCTGAAGAATTCAAAAGTCAATATGGGCCAACTGATGAAACGGTTGCCAATGTGAAGAGCTATTTAACTAGTAAAGGCTTTAAAGTCCAAGATGTTTCAGCCAATAATGCGTTTATTACGGTCAGTGGGACAACCGGACAAATGGAAGATGCATTTGGTGTAACGATTAATAACTATAAAAATTCCAAAGGGCAAACCTATTATTCAAATGCCCAGGCACCGATGATCCCTGCGGAATTTTCCGGAGTAATCACAGATGTAGAAGGGATGAATAACGAAGCACACTATACACATCCAAAAATCAGTAAAACATCACCCTATGTAAATCAAAAGCCAGCAGCAGTTATACCGAATGTGGGCAGCGGTCCAGCTGGCGGGTATACGCCTGATGAATTGAAAGGGGCTTACGATGTCAGCGCGCTGGCAAGTGCCGGCTATACAGGTAGCGGTCAAACAGTAGCCGTCATGGAGCTTGACGGATATAAGGCTACGAACACTACCAACTATAGTAACTACTATGGTCTTGGAAGTCCTGCACCAACGAACGTTTATATCGACGGTTATAACGGTGCTGCCGGTCAAGCAGAACTTGAGGTTGAACTGGATATTGAGGTCATCAATGCGATAGCTCCAAAAGCGCAGGTCATAGTATATGAAGCACCGAATACAGATCAAGGTTTAATCGATAATTATCAAAAAATTGCGTCTGATAATCTAGCAAAAACAATCTCCGTCAGCTGGGGAATCGGCGAACAGCGTATCTCAAGTGCGACCATGAATAGCCTCCATACAATTTTTCAGCAATATGCTACACAAGGACAAAGTATTTTTGCTGCGTCTGGTGACCATGGGGCTTACGATTCAGGCGGCAGTACCTTAGAAGTCGACAGTCCTGCAAATGACCCATATGTGACAGGTGTTGGCGGAACCCACTTAAATCTAAGCGGATCTTCTTATAGCTCTGAAACAATTTGGAGCGATACCACATCCAGGTGGGGAGGCGGCGGCGGTTTGTCCCAAAAATATACTATGCCTTCTTTCCAATCAGGTACTGGTGTCCAAAATATGTATACAAATGGCTATCGGCAGGTTCCGGATGTATCGGCCGATGCTGATCCAAGCACTGGTTATTCTATCTATAGCGGGGGCTCCTGGACTGTAGTCGGAGGGACATCGGCAGCTGCACCTTTATGGGCAGGAATCGCGGCCCTCAATAATCAGTACGCTGCAGCCAATGGTAAGGGCAATCTTGGCGAGGCGAACCCAACTCTTTATAGAATGTTTAATACTGTACAAACATTTCCGGCGTATCATGATATTACGTCCGGAGACAACTTATTTTATCGGGCAACACCTGGCTATGATTTGGCATCCGGTATTGGGACCCCGGATGCATATAATTTGATTCGCGATATAAACAGTCCAAGCGGAGGAACAGGCGGAGGAACAGAGCTTATTACAAATGGCGGTTTTGAAAATGGACAGTCTCCTTGGGTAGAATCGAGCACTAACGGCCAACAATTGATTACAACCCAACCGCATTCCGGCAGTTATTCTGCATATCTAAATGGCTACAATAAGAGTACTGATATAATCTATCAGACTGTTACTATTCCATCCACTGCAACGAGTGCTTCTCTTACTTTTTGGACCTGTGTATCCACCAAGGAAAGGAAACATCCCTATGATTATTTTTATGCACAGGTTAGAAATACAAGCGGGTCAGGCCTGTCCACCCTGTTAACTTTGAATGATGGAACGGCAGCAGGATGGGTGCAGCATAGCTTCAACCTTTTGGATTATAAAGGGCAGACCATACAGATTGCTTTTAAGGGCACCAATAACAGCAGTAATCCAACTGATTTCTTTGTAGATGATGTAAGCTTACAGGTTCAATAACATAAACCCGGCGGTCTTTATTAAAAGGAGGCCGTTGGGTTTGTTTTAGACGGGAAGATTAGTCATAATTTAGTATTTGAATTGTGAAAATTGGAAAAAATCTAATAAATTTTTAATGATGAAAAATACATATTCATTGAAAATAACGTCAATTTTTCATTGGATATCTTTTTCAATAAACAAGGTAAGTGTGAAAAATGAAATCACATGAAGAAATCTAGTATTAGTAGATTGATATTACCAGTCTGTATTTACAGGTTGATTAATATAAAAAAAATTTCGGAGGTTGACAAATGACAACAAAGGTGAAAAAACGAATTACAGCATTAACTCTCATCTTTACCGTAATCCTATCTCTATTTAGTAGTTTGGCTTCTGCCTCACCTGAAAAGTTAGTAAAGGAAACAAAGGAACCGCCCACAAAGGAGATCGTAAAACTTACTCCAAGTGAATCGACAGTCTCGTTCTCTCTTTCTAAAGGCAAACATGAATTAAAGGCTGAAGCAGAGTATAAGGATGGTTCCAAAGCCGATGTTACAGCAGAAGGAAAATGGACTTCACTAGATGAGAAAGTTGTAACAGTTGCTAGTGGAGTGCTAACAGCTGTGAATGCAGGGTCTACACATGTACAATTCAGTATTGGTAATGCAGTGTTAAACGTTGCAGTAAATGTTACTCAAGATGCGCGTGTTTTAAGTCAAACTCTAAATGCTTCAGTAGGGAAAACAATTGTATCGCTCGTTTTAGCTGCACCTAGAATATCATTCATAGATGAAGGGAAAGAGCGTCCTATCGCTTTAAAAGCGCTTTATAGCGATGGTTCGATGGAAGACGTAACTAATTTAGCTACATGGGAATCACAAGATCCGTCGATTGCAAAGGTTGAAAATGGCGTATTAAAAGGGATATCATCAGGTGATGTTTCATTGGGAGTAACCTACTCAACTTTTCCACAGATAAACTTCTTTGCTTCTATAAAAGATGTTCCAGATAATGTAACAGAGCTTAAACTTACGGCTGCCGTGTTGAGGTTAGAAACCTCTGATAAGCCGGTTCAAGTAGAAGCCTTTACAAGGGATCTCATGGGGGGTGCAACTGTTACCAATTTAGGAAGTTGGACAACGACAGATCGTAATGTTGCTACCGTTAGTAAAGATGGTCAGATTACTCCAGTTGGACTAGGACAAGCCTATATATATTTTAAATACGATAAATTGGTTTCTGCTGTACTTGTTAATGTTGTTAAGCCGGTGAAGCTTGTAACCGATACACCTGCTGTTGAAATTTTGCCAGGTGCAAATTCGCCGGTTAACTTAACCGAAGTATTCACTAACGGAATATCAGAGGGTGGTATGCTTTTAAATCAAAATGTAAATCCATATGATGTGAAGTGGACTGTCGAAGACAGCAGCATTGCAACGGTAACGAATTCAGGATTAATCATCGCAGGTAAGCCAGGTAAAACCATTGTGACAGCTTCCTATCGATCAGATGTTCTTCCTCCAGTTAAAATGGAGGTTACTGTCACCAATAAGCTTACTACTCCAAGAGTTATTGGTTTGACAGGTTCTCCATCAAATATCTCCATAGGTGTAGGTGAAGAAAGCGCGCCTATTGCGATAACAGCGATTTACAGTGATGGGAGCACGGAGGATGTCACAGCTTCCGTTGAAATGTATCCCGACAATCCTTTCGTAGCTTCAGTTCAGCGAACAAATGGTGGTACACCAAAGGTTATTGGTCAATTGAGTGGCGCGACCATTTTACATGCTGACTATAATGGTGGTCGTAACACTGTAGATATCCCGGTGGCAGTCACGAATAAAGACGGTCAGAGGAAGGCTCCAACCCCTGAATCGATTTCTGTTACACCAGATATGAAAAATATGGTAGTACATCAACAGCAGCAATTGGAGGTAAAAGCAAGCTATACGGACAAATCTGTGGTAAATTCGACTTCAACTGCGGTTTATAAATCATCTAATCCTGATGTTGTTAATGTGAATAAGGATGGCCTACTTACTGCTGTAAATACTGGTACAGCAATAGTTACCGTAGATAGCTCTGGTTACTCAAAGCAGATTCCTATTACCGTTTCAGAAAAACCTTCTAATGATTTCGTGAATAAAATTGTTGGTCTGATTCCTAGTGAAACGAACATCTCCTTTCAGTTAGCTGACCACACACATTCGTTTTCTGTAAAAGCAAAATATCAGGATGGTTCAACAGCTGACGTCACTTCAGACTCAAGATTCACATCATTAGACCCGGACATTGTTACAGTTAAGAATGGTGTTCTTACAGCGGTTGCACCAGGTACAACTCAGGTCCTTATCGATCACGGAACAAGCACCGAAATCTTGAATGTTTCAATTCATTCTGGAAATGATGCATCTACAGAGGATTTAAAAATTGAGTCATTGCTTGTATCCTCAATGGATGTTGTTGTTCAAAAAGATAAGCTTTATCCCGTACATGTTCTTGCCCAATACAATGATGGGACTCAAAGAGAGATTACGAACTCAATCCAGTGGAGTTCAGCGGATCCTACTATTGCTGGTGTAACAGACGGGAAATTTACTGGAATGAAACTTGGAAAAACGACAGTTAGTGCAACAATTGCAGGCTTCCCTCCTATTAAAATTCCAGTAAAAGTACAAAGTCAACCTGGACCAGTAAATTTAGTAGGAATTGTTAGCACGGGGATGGTATTACAGCCTGAAGCAGGAAATATAGTACAAGCGATAACTTGGGGTAGCAATGGGATGATATTACACCCTGAAGCAGGAACTGTTGATGCGAACGCGTTTGCTGAATATACAGATCATAATATAGTTCAGGTTGATACAGAAGGGAAATGGGAATCTTCCGACGAAAGTGTAGCAACTGTTGACCAGAACGGGGTCATTACATGGGTCGGCCCTGGTGAAGCATACATCTGGTTCAATTATAATGGTTTGAAAGATGCTATTTGGGTAAGAAACACTAAGCCTGTAGATTTATATTGGGCTGAAAACGGTGTATGGACAACTAAAGATATAATGTTAGAACCTAATAAGTCCACTGACATCTCAATTAATGGATTCTTTGGTCGTCCAGGCAGAGATGGAAATTGTGATTGTTATAATCTTAATAGCAAAGCAAAATTGACGGTGGCGGACGAATCGGTTGCAACGATTTCTGCTGATGGACATCTCATCGCTCACTCTGTTGGAAAAACGACAATAACTGCTACTGTTTTTGGAATGACAAAGACAATTGATGTTGAAGTTGTAGCAAAGTATCCTACACCTCCTACATTTACTTTGGGAATAAGTTCTTCGCCGGGTTATATCATAAATTCAGTAGGCTCAACAAATGATGTAGTCATAAATGCTATGTCCAGCGATGGAACGGTAAAAGACGTTACGGCTGATATCACTTGGGGTACGTCAAATCCGGAAGTAGCTGAGGTGACCGCTGATCATAAGATCGCAGCGAAATCTGAAGGGGCGGCTGTGATATTTGCGGAATATGACGGTTTTAAAATCATAATTCCTGTTATCGTTAAACCTAATTAAATTATGTCCATTTAGAATGATTGATGATGGGATTTCAATTCGCCGCAATGTTTAATATGAAAAGCCAGAAATTTGTGGCCATTCACCCCAAAAGGTTGAGAAGTAAAAAAAATGGGAGCCGTTTCTATCGAAATGGCTCCCGTTTTTTTAGTTTCATACTTTATATTGTTCACTAATACCCTATCACACTATTAAAAAAGACAAACCCGACATGGGTCTATCTCTTCGAGTTTATCAAACTAGAAAGTATGAGCAAGATCTTTAGCACGGGCAATAGCATTTTCTTTTATTTCCTGTGCTTTATCTGGCATTGCATTATGTCCTTCTACAAATAGACCTTCAAAAGCCGGAATTCCAAAGAAACTCATCATTACACTTAAATAACGGTGTCCCATTTCCATTTGAGCTGCCGGACCTTCAGAATAAACTCCACCGCGAGCTTGAATGTGCAATGCTTTTTTATCTTGTAGTAGTCCCATAGGGCCGTTTTCTGTGTATTTGAAAGTTTTCCCAGCCACAGAAACTGAATCAAGATAAGCCTTCATAACTGGAGGGAATGAAAAGTTCCAAAATGGTTTTATTTTGAATCAAAAATAAAATAAATAATAATTCTTGAATTTTATTATTTTTAATTCGAGGTAATTTTATAAAATGATTTACTGAATGTCAAAAAAATTGTCCTGGGACACCGCTAACATATCCAATTTTTTAGTGAACATCAGCTTGGTTTTCGAAAATCACTTTATACTGGAAATTTGGTGGCAAACTGCTTCTTATTGCTTTAAAAAAAAATTCAATTGCTTCTTCAGATTCAAATAGGATACCACTAATGATTTTATTTTCAATTTCAAGTTCTTTTCCTTTTTGATCAAATATTTTCACCCTAAATATCATAAATGACCGTCCATATTATTTTATTATTTGGCTCTGTTAATTTTGGCTGTTGATTTCCGCTC
>NZ_JBCNAD010000037.1:0-20892 GCF_050477905.1 Neobacillus pocheonensis
GGTCTCCCCTGCCCCGTACTCCCGCAGGAGTCAAGCGCCTTCCGCTCCAATCAACAGAGTATAAAAAACTACAATATCGTTTAACAGAGCCTATTATTTTTGCTTATATCGTTTTATTTCATGACGTTTTTCAATACGTTTTTCAATTCTTTCTATTTCTTCGCTATTGTTAAGAAGGTTTTTTTTGTTTTCCTGTACTAATTCTAGAAATGATATTTTTTTCGTTTTACGCATGAAAGTTCCTCCTGATGTAATTGGATCGTTTTATTATTTGATTAGACTAGAATAGTCTAAATTTGTATTTTTGTTGGAATTCATTCTATAATTATTCTGTTATTACAGGTAGTTATTTCCTCTAGGATTTAACAGCACTCATCCCCTAATTTCGCGGGAAATCGGCGCCCGAAATACAGTTGCGATACCCTGTCCACCAGCCATGCAAAGGGTAGCAAGCCCCCACTTCGTCTTTCTTTTCAACATTGAGTGTATTAGTGTCACACTAATTCTAGCCCCACTGTTTCCAATCGGGTGTCCTAATGCAATGGCTCCGCCATTTACATTTACTTTATTCATTGGTAAACCTAGTTCTTTTATAACAGCTAACGATTGTGCAGCAAATGCTTCGTTAAGTTCAATTAAGTCTAAATCCTCGATTTGTATATTTGCCATGCTTAAAGCTTTATTTGTTGCCTCAACAGGACCAATTCCCATCCGATCTGGTCTTACCCCTGAAACTCCAAGTCCTACAATTTCTACTAAAGGCTCTAATTGATACCGTTCCACCATCTCACCGGAAACCAGTAACAACATAGATGCACCGTCGTTTAATCCAGATGAATTCCCTGCTGTGACTGTTCCGTCCTTCTTAAACACAGGTTTTAAGGCTGCTAATTTTTCTAAATCTGTTTTTCGTGGATGTTCATCCGTAGAAAAAATAATCGATTGTCCCTTTTTCTGTGGGACCGTTAGCGGTACAATCTCGTCCTCGAATTCTCCATTTTCAATGGCGTTAAGTGCCTTTTGCTGACTTTCATATGAAAATAGATCTTGTTCCTCACGGGAGATCGAATAATCTTCCGCCAGATTTTCTGCTGTCATTCCCATTATAAGCCTTCCGTACTTCTCCACCGGCTGGGAACCTGGTTGACTTTCCTTATTCGGATCGAGAATTTCACTGTTTCCTGAAAGAAAGCCATATCGTCCATTTCGAATATAATATGGGGCACTACTCATGCTTTCTACCCCTCCTACAATATAGGCATGACCTAGACCAGCTTTAATTGCCAAGAAAGCATTATGAATAGACTGCATACCCGATCCACATTGGCGATTAACGGTGTACCCTGGAATTGACTCAGGCAGGTCAGCCTTTAAAAGAGCCATTCGAGCAATATTCGATTGGTCTTGGCTTTGTTTTGCCTGACCAATAATCACTTCATCGATCATTTCTTCAGGCATCAGATTCTTTTCTTTTAAATTATGAAATAAAGGAAGTAATAAATCATCCGGCTGTATATCCTTTAGTGCTCCACCTATTTTTCCTATCGCTGTTCGCTGTGCACTTACGACATAAACTCCATTATTCATGTTGTCCTCCATGATTTACTGACATAACTTTAAAGTTTGCATCCGTCTTTTCTTGTACTTCTTCCAAACTGACACCAGGCATTAATTCTTTTAGTACTAACTGATCATTTTGAAATTCAAAAACAGCTAATTCGGTAATAATCATATCAACTTTACGAATAGAGGTAATCGGGTATGTGCATTTTTTAACTATTTTGGATTCTCCATTTTTGGAAATATGATTCGTCGTAACAATAATCTTTTTCGCTCCGCTTAAAAGATCCATTGCCCCTCCTACTCCCATGATATTTTTCCCCGGAATAGCCCAGTTAGCGATGTACCCCTGTTCATCAACCTGCAGTGCTCCCAATATCGCAACATCAACATGTCCCCCGCGGATCATGGCAAAAGACTCAGCACTATTAAAATATGAAGCACCCATTCCCTCTCCGATCGGCAGCTTTCCCGCATTGACTAGACTAGGATCAAAATCTTCTTCACTATTCAACTCTTGAACCCCAAGCATACCATTTTCTGTATGGAAATAAACGAACTCTGAATCCACATATTTGGCAATGAGTGTGGGTATTCCGATTCCTAAATTAATGACTGAATTAGGTTGCAGTTCAGCCGCTGCCCTTTTCGCTATTAACTCTTGAACGTCTTTATTTGATTGCATTTTTTGCTACAACTCCTTCCTTAGTTAAAATCAGATGGCTTTCTACAATGGCGTCTACAAATAAATGAGGGGTGACAATTTCCTCGGGTGAAAGCTCTCCTGCCTCAACAATCTCATCAACCTCTGCAATGACGAAGTCAGCTGCCGTGGCCATTAACGGATTAAAATTACGAGCAGTTTTGTAATACACTAAATTCCCGAGAGTATCTGCCTTTGCCGCTTTAATAAGTGAAACATTTGCTCGCAGCGGCTCTTCGAATACATACAATTCTCCCTTAATTTCGCGAACTTCCTTCCCTTCTGCCAATTGAGTCCCAACACTTGTTTTTGTATAATAGCCGCCAATGCCAGCTCCTCCAGCCCTTATCGATTCAGACATCGTTCCCTGTGGCATAAGCTGAATTTCAAGTTTACCTTGATTAAACTGATCTCCCACTTCCCTGTTACTAGTAAAATACGAACCAATAGCTTTTCTAATTTTTCCTTGTCGTAATAAAATCCCTAGGCCTTTTCCTGGTTCACCTAGATTATTACTGATCACGGTCAGTTGATTCACGTCATGGCGCGTCAATTCGTTAATTAAACTTAATGGAGCACCAACTAAACCAAATCCTCCTACCATAATAGTGTCACCTGATTTAACCTTTGCAATAATTTCTTCCGCTCTTTTTACTTTTTGCATTGATATCACTCCCAGTTTATTTATACAAAGCAAAAAGCCCAGCCAATCCAAAGGAAATAAGCATTTAGCATTTTCCTTTGGAAAGACTGGGCTATCTTAAATATAATGAAAACGGTGAGTTTTCAACATTAAGACTTCATCTTTCCATCATCTTAATCAGCAACTGATTAAGAATTTTGAATTATAAAATATATCGTTGGTCTAATTATACTACATTAATTATAACTTTCAAGAAGAAAAAGTATTTTTAAATATCTTTCCTTGATAATTGCTTGATGATGGTGTTCATAACAACCAATTATCTACACCAGAGCACGTGCAGTTGTTGGATGGTCTAAAATTGTTCCCGTACGTATCCATGCATCGTTCGAGAGACAGGCGATCACTAAATATAGTATTATATGTGCCTCTTATCACTAGGCAAGTTCATATGGTTTTGTTGTCATTTGATCCTTTTATAGTTTTACAAGAGTTCTTCCAAGTATTTTCCTTCTAATATAGCAGCTAATACTTCTGGCAGCTCATTTATTGAGATATCATTTACTATATCTTCATTTAGCTTTGTTGGTTTCAAATCATCACCAAGACGATTCCAAACTTTTAAACGCTTCTTCATTGGATATTCAACCGAGTCAATGCCAAGCCAATTAACACCTCTTAAAATATCATATCCTTTCTTTTATCTTCCTCTTTAATTTAATCCCGTTTATCGGAATAAATTTCATGTAATTCTGTGCCTGCGCAAGAGAAAAGTTGTTCATACTTACTAACCGGTCTCTAATATATATTGTCCCTTTATATTGTTTTGTGTAATTTTAGAGAAATTAACAGGGTTGCGCCACTTGCTACTAGCTTGATAGGTATGTGACCCCTTTTTTTAACTTTACTCTTTGTTGTTTAAATCTCATACGAACTGTGGGTATAGAGCCGAGACTCCACCAGCCAGACCTTTCTGAACCTTTCGGCTCAACTCGTCGGCAAGAATTTCATAGCTGTCAGCCTGGATTCCGTCGATAGCGATCTTTGCTATGTCAGCAGTATTCAACTTAGGGGCGGTTATGTGAGCAATCAAGTCCGTGTCCATGTACCCGACATGAAGTCCCGCTACGCGTACCTTCTGGTCAGCCAGTTCTAAACGAAGTGCGTTGGTGAGAGCCCACTCGGCCGCCTTCGCGGCAGAAAATGCTGCTGAATTCACACTACTGATCCAGGACAACACCGAAAGAATGTTTAGAATAGTACCGCCTCCGTTCGAGGCGATCTTCGGCGCGAAGGCGCGAACCATCGAAAGAGTTCCGAAAAAGTGCGTATCAAATTCGCTGTGGATGTCCTCCAAACTACCATTGATAAGGGAGGCGCCAGTCAACACTCCAGCATTATTTATCAGGAGAGTCACGTCTTCCGCTACCTCTGCTGCCGCTGCCGCAGAGGTAGGATCGGTGATATCGATTTGCAATGGTTTTGTTCCCGGTAGTTGGATGCTATCAGGGTTGCGCGCCCCCGCATATACAGTAGCACCGCGAGAGATGAGTTCAAGTGCGAGTTGTCGAACCGAGTCCTCGGTTTGCGCCAGTGACGAGCGCGGTTTGTTGTGAAATATCCATAATAAGCATTCTCCTTTGTTATCCTTGATATTGTGGTATTGATATCTTAAACCAGCTTTTTTAATGCATCTTCAGTAAAGGGGACAAGTTCGTCTGTTCGGCCGTCACGTATCTTGGTCACCCAACCAGGATCAGCCAGTAATGCTCGGCGAACTGCTACTAAATCGAATTCATTTCTTTCAAGCATTTCAATTAACTTTCTAAAATCAGTGTTGTTGGCCCCTTTTCCTTCAAATAGACTCCTTGTAAACTCACTGTCTAATCCTACAGAACCAACTGTAATGGCAGGCTTGCCTGTAAGCTTTTTGGTCCAACCAGCTAGATTGAATTGGAGCATTCAAACTTAGGTTCCCGGTGCTGGAGCAGTTGGACTCACTTATAATTTAAGAACAATCATTCTCGAAATATCAAAAAAAGAAAGCTTAATCCGAGACAGACAGAGTCATGTCGATATTGTTTTCCAGTTTTTGTTTGTCATCGGTAGTTTTCGCTAATACGCGTATTCCCACTAACGAATTATCGATTGACTAGCCAAATTGTGTAAACAAAATGCAAAGATAACGAATTAAGACTCCCAATTTGATCAAGCTTGCTTTTGTGCCTCAAAACCTTGGTTGACTACCTTTTTATTATTTAAGAAACGTGATAATCCAAATGTTGTAATACATGCAAACACACAACTTAACGCACTGAACCATGTAATGGAAGATAATGATATTTGCCCCACAATTACTCCACCTAAACCTGCACCAGCCGCAAAGCCTAATTGCATCATCGATTGATTCAGTCCTAGCAATACATCTGAGGATTCAGGTGATATCGTTGCTAAATTATATTGCTGAGTTGCACCTAATGACCAGCCTGAAAATGACCAGACTGTCAATATAATAAATACTGCAATAATTGAATGTGATAGGAATGAAAGCACGACTAAAGATGTTACGTTTACAAGTAACCCTCTTTTTAATGTAAAAATTACGCCTCTCTTATCTGAGCTTAATCCACCTAGTTTAGAACCAAATAAGCTTGCAACTCCAAGAACTAGTAAAGTAATGCTTACAAGAGAATCACTCATACCTACATTTTTTACAAGGAATGGAGATAAATAAGTAAAAAGAATTCCGTATCCTGTCATTAAAAAGAAGGTGATGGATAATGCTAAAGCAATTTTTGGTTTTTTGAACATCGCAATTTGTCTCGTTAAAGGGATTGAAGCATCACCATTCATTTTTGGTATTGTATTTAAAACAATAAAAATGACAAGTAAAACTAATATTGCGGTACCGATAAATACAAATTTCCAGCTATACGTGGATGTAATAAAACGTCCAATAGGAACGCCAATGATTAATGATGCGGTAAATCCCATTACAACTGTTGCAATTGAACTGGCCTTTTTATTAGCAGGTGCAATCTTTGCTGCGATATTTAAAATTGTAACGACTGCTACACCTGTACTTAAAGCCATAATAATGCGAGCAATTATAAATAATCCATACCCTGGAATAATCACTGAAAGTAAATTTCCTACCATAAAAACAAATAACGCATAGATCAGTAATTTTCGTCTTTCCATTTTAGCCGTTAATACCAGTAATATAGGTGTACCGATGGCATAGGCTAATGAAAAGACTGTAATTAATTGACCAGCCGCTCCAATTGACACTCCAAGAGCCTCTGCCATTTTATCCAAAATACCTGAGATGATGGGTTGTGAAGTACCGACTAAAAAACTTATCAGTGCTAAAATATAAATCTTTGCTGTATTTGACATGTGAAATTTTCTCCTCTTTATTACTTTTTATTCTATATTTCCAAAAACACTGAAATAACTAACAAAATAAAAGAAGCTTTTTAAGCAGCTTCTTTCTCATTTAGTACTTTAAATTAATGTATTAAGATGCTTCTTAGCATCGTATTCTTCCAATACTTCACCATTTTTTAAACGATGAATAAAATCAGGATTAGAAATGAATGGACGTCCGAAAGCAGCAACATCAATTATTCCTTCTTCAATCGCCTGATTCGCCATTTCTGGATTTAATGTTCCTACCCCAATAATGACACCATCCCAGTATTTTCGGACTAATTGATGCATCGTTTTTCCATCTGCAAGCACTCGATCAAATTGCATAGTCGATGGGTGAATCATTGTTGCACCCGCTTCCTTAAATGCCTCAACAAATGTACGAATGGCCATTTCTGGATCTTCCCACATGTAATTTGGTATATCTGCTTTAAAAGCAGAGAATCGGATCATTGTTCGTTCTGTACCGATTGCGTCGATAACTGCTTTAATTACTTCCTTCATAAACGTTAATCTTTGAGCAAGGTCACCACCATATTTGTCTGTACGATGATTTGTTATATCTGAATTAAATTGGTCAATTAAGTATCCGTGGGCACCGTGAATTTCCACACCGTCAAAACCTGCAACTATTGCATTTTTCGCAGCTTGCGCATATTGATGGATTACTTCATTAATATCCTCAATTGTCATTTCTTCAGGAACATCATATGGTTTACGGAAACGAGAGACAAGGCCTTCAGCTGGAATAGCTGATGGTGCTTGAGGAGGCAGATTGCCAGCAAGCTCGTGATGAGATAAACGACCAACATGCCATATTTGAGCGATCATTGTTCCTCCCTCTTTGTGCACAGCATCCGTTACTTTTTTCCATCCCTTAATTTGTTCGTCTGAATAAATGCCCGGAATTCCAGGATAGCCCTTTCCACGAGGACTAATGACCGTTCCTTCTGAAATGATTAAACCAACTCCATCGGCAGCACGTTTTCGGTAATATTCAACAATATCCTCTCCTACTACTCCTGTTTGATCATCTGCAAATGATCTTGTTAACGGTGCCATTGCGATACGAGAGCGTAAATTCCAAGCTCCGATTTTTATCGGTTCAAACAATTTACTGTCTAAACCATTTTTTAAATTTCCCCAAGAATTTGTTTCTTTAGTAATTTGACTCATATATTTTCCCCCGTTCATTTCAATTATTCTGTATTTCTATAAATACTGAAATTAAAATTAAAATTATTCCGCTTTCACATTAAAGTAAAGCGGGAGCGTATTGTGCAAGGACTTCTCGTTGTAACCTGTAATATCTGAAGGTTCCCTCTCTGCGAACTGCTAATAATCCGCAATCGAGTAATGGTTTTAAATGATGTGTCAATGTTGAATTGGCAGGGCCTTTTAATTGATCTACCATTTCCAGGCAAGCTAACTCTGATTGCTGAGCAAGTAATTTTACGATTTGTAAACGAGTCGATTCACCTAGTGCCTTATAGACTTTTACCGCAACATCATCATTCACCGCTAAAAACCTCCTTTCAGCAATTCTTATTTCAGTATTTCTAGAAATATTATATTTAATCAGAGATGGTTTGTCAAGAGAGTGCTTTTCCATTTTTTAATTCAAAGGCTGTTTTCTTAATTGAAGAATGTGAGAACAAATAGTCACCAAAATATATAGCCTGTATCTTAGATTACCAAGTAATCATTGATACAGGCTATTTTAATATTCGTTATTTCACTAACACGCCCGTAAGCTTAAGTACAATGCTTCACAATCTGCAATTATAGAGTATAATGCCTGTTCAACTTACTATTCATTTTAAGTGATAGAAAATTTTCAGGAGAATCCTAATTTCAATATTATGACCCCTAAAGAATGAGCAGGACTCTGCTCATTCTTTATTCTCTTTTGACGGAAAGGTATGAGGACTATTGGTAATATCATCTAGATTCCCTCGGTAAAAGGTATCCTTCCATTCGTTAGGATGAAACGGGATAAGCGGAGCTAAATAAGGTACGCCCAAGGATTTTAAACTGGCAGCATAAATAATCAATAATAAGCTTACAATACCAAGGCAACTTAAACCAAGGAAGCCTCCTATAAAAAATAATAGGAAACGTAAAGCGATCACAGCACTTAAAAATCCTCTATTAACTAAGGGATAGCCAGTAATAAAACAAACCCCTACAATAAAAAGCGAGAGCGGATGAACAAATTTAGAACTCAAGGCTGCATCCCCTACAATGATTGTACCCAGTATAGATAAACTAAAAACCGTACTCTTGGGTAATCGAAAGGAAGCATCATTGATGATATGTAACAGAATCAAAAGGATTAATACTTCCGCCCAAATTGGGATAAGTGTATGGGCTAATAATGAGGATTTCAAATCATTAGCCGGAAGAACATCTTTATGAAATCTCATTATGGCTGTATATAATCCGGGCAAGTAAATTGTGGTAAGAAAACAGAGAAAACGTAGCGGACGAGTAATAAAACGACCAAACTTACCATAATAGTCATCAGGGAACTGAAAAAATTGCCAAAATACCGTTGGCACTAAAATTGCTTCAGGAGTCCCATCAACAAGGATAGCAATCCTTCCATCATATAAAGCAGCTCCAATACTATCTGGTCTTTCTGTCGAGAGTGAAAGCGGAAAAAATGTTTTTCTTTTACCTTCTATGTAATCCTCAATAATTCTAGCTTCCAACAAATATTTTACATTAATTCGTTGAATTCGATTCATTACTTCTGTTACGTTTTTTTCGGTAGCTATATCCCTAATATAAACAATTGATACATCTGTTTTTGATAGTATTCCGACTTTCATGGAACGAATACATAGCTTAGGGGTTTTCACAAGACTTCTGATTAGGTTCAGGTTCGTTTTTAGTTTTTCCGTACAACCAATTAACGGTCCCCTATAAGCCCTTTCATTGACTGCTTCCGCAACAATCCGTTCCTTCCACTGAGCAGTTTCTGTGACTATTCCTTTTGTATTATGATCGAGAAGGATTACCGCTTTTCCTAATAGCACGCCGTCTATCAGGGGCTGAAACGATTCCACAACATCAACATCTGCTGTTTTGATATGGCGATATGCGATTTCGTCGATAAAAGCTTCATCATCGTTTGCACTGTTCAATGATAATAAAGGAACAACCAGATATTCTTGTATTTTTTCCGTATCCGCAATTCCGTCAATATATAGAATTGCACCATCTATATAAGGCTTGCTGCCAATTTTCAATATTCGGATCCGTAAATCGGAAACATAGTCAAGTGTTTTTTGAAATATCTCAATGTTTTCTTTTAACGATTTAGCTATATTTTTTTTGGTCAAATCTTTCTCCTCGAATCAACAATTATATAGAGCTCGTGTGTGAACATTCATTACTTTACGCATTTTTTCGAAGAATCTCTTTCATTTAGGTAACTATGTTTTTCTATTTATTAATTTCTGCAAGTTTCCTTGAAGATTGTATCTTTCAATTCCTGGAATTGTTGCTCCTGCTTTATTAGGGATAATCACAAAAAGAATTGCTATTATTGAAATGATGAATCTTTTCATTGGTCAACACCTCATTATAGTGTTCCCAACCTTGTTTTGTTATTCAACGAACCAGCCCTTTTGTGCATTAAGAAAAGCTGCTAAAATTGCATCTGGATCTTTAACTCTTGCCCGTTAGCTTAGTGCTAGACTGGGCCACACATAACAACTCAGCCTCGGCCCAATAGACTTGCCAAACGATAAGTTTTTTTTTTTATCTTTATTCTTTTTCCGTTCGAATTTCCTTTTAATATTAGAAAGTCCTTTCATATGAAGATTTTTGACTTCACCACAAAGATTCTCCAGTAATGAATACCATCTTTCCCCGGGGCTCTTGAACCACCAGGACCAGGGAAAAGTAATGGTAACGAAAAAAGTCCAATTTCTCAATTTTAATGCTGAGAAATTGGGCTCTTTAATATTTTAATTTACTTAACGTCGTAAATCCGCATTTTCCTGACGCTATCCAATGTTAAATATTTTTTTTTATTTCACTTGATTTAGTCTTTCAATGTATCTTTTATAGGCTGCTTTTAATGCAACAACTACGGAATTCGTAGAGGGAGCGATGTAATGCTTCTCAACTTTCTGAATAAGTTCATCGATCCCGTTCGATAAGTCATAACCGACCAACATTCGGCTAAAAAAATCCTTTGTTAAATGTGCCAAAAAGGTTAGTTCTGCATTAATAATTACATTGGTAGTCGGATCAATTTCCAATATAATTCCTGCATGTTTATATACTTCATACATCGCGCTTCCTTGTGGTGCCTTAGCATATGCAGTGACAAGTACAGTATTCAATTCTGATGGTTTTCCCATAATATTGCCACCTTACCTCGAAGTAATTTTCTAAATTTAACTTACGTCAAAAAATGTTTTGCCGTCTTTTAACTTGCCATATTATTATTAACTAAGGATGCGTTATATAGAGAGTAATGATCAAGATACATTGTTTGAGTTCCTGTAGGAAAAACAAACTTTAATGTATTGGTTCCAACAGTATAGCTGATAATTTCTTCCTTGTTACTTGTTTTAACATCTGTTTTCGGAGAACCAAAATAATGCTTTATATCCTCTATGGTTAAGGCTTTTAAACTAGGATCGTAGGATCGAATCTCAAACAGTTGCTGCCCTTTATTATAAGCCACAACTACATGTTTTTGACTATAAGTGCAATAGGTGCCTTTCGCTGCAGCAACATATTCTGTTTTATCTTCTTTTCCCCAGATCTTTCTTACTTCATCAACTGTGGTACTTTTTAGATGAAAATCAGCATTTATTATGGAACCTTCTTTTGCTTTAGTTGCTAAATTTAAAAGTAATTTACTATTTGTAATATTCGTCGTAGAAGTATTTGAAATAGCTTTTGTTAATTGATCATTTAGATTGCCTACATTTACGTATGGAACTTTATTATTATTGATATTATATTTATGTTTCAAAGATAAAATCCTGTATACACTCTTATTTATAGTATCTTCAGAAATTGTATGATTTGTCACTGCTGAATAAATACCGTTGTAGATTGTAGCCACATTATCCATTCCATGACCAACTAAAATAATGTCGCTCCCCGCGTTAACGGCCCTTACGGCTGCGTCTTTCAAAT
This sequence comes from Neobacillus pocheonensis, assembly GCF_050477905.1. Taxonomy (NCBI): domain Bacteria; kingdom Bacillati; phylum Bacillota; class Bacilli; order Caryophanales; family Bacillaceae; genus Neobacillus; species Neobacillus pocheonensis. The sequence goes on from NZ_JBCNAD010000037.1 coordinate 11,505, forward strand.
TGTAGTGCTTTGCAATCGCACCCATCGTCATATCATCTGAAATGACAACACCTCTAAATCCATATTGTTTACGTAAAAGATCTGTAATAATAGTTTTTGACATCGATGCAGGATAATTAGGATCAATTTTTTTCACTAATATGTGAGCAACCATCACCATATCGGCATGGTCTTTGATGGCATTGTTAAAAGGAACTAATTCAACCTGTTTTAGTCTTGTAAGATCATTCAGTACTAATGGAAGTTCCAAATGAGAATCAACGGAAGTGTCGCCGTGACCAGGGAAATGTTTAATAACTGGAATGATTTTTCCAGAACTAATACCATTCATCATACTAACTCCCATTTTTGAAACAATGCTGGAATTTGTTCCAAAGGAACGGTCCCCGATAACAGTATTTTTTGGATTACTTTGTATATCTAGGACGGGAGCGAAATCTGTGTTAAATCCAAAAGCTTGCAATTCATAGGCAATTACCTTACCAATATTATATGCGTATTTTTGATCATTTTTATTTCCAATGATTCTTGCACTCGGTGTGATTTGGATTGAAGAAGGCATTCGGTGTACCCTTCCACCTTCCTGGTCGACGGAAATGAATAGTGGTACTTTATTGTTGCTGTTTGCATTCTTAATTGCATTTGTTAAGTTTACTAATTGAGCAGCATCCTTAACATTCGTTTGATATAGGATTAACCCCCCTGGCTTGTATTTATTAATTAGGTTTTGTGTATTTGAATTAACGGTTGTGCCATCAAATCCCGCGATTATCATTTGCCCAATTTTTTCATTTAAAGTCAGCTTATTAAGCTGCTCTTGAATTGGATCTTTTTTAGGAGGTAAAGTTGTCTTTTGGGTATCTTCTGTTTTGGTATCCTCCGTTTTGGTATCTTCTGTTTTGGTATGTTCAGTTCGGCTTGTATTCATCTCTTTATGATTATCCTTATTATTATTAGTTGTATTATTCTTTGAACAACCATTAATAAGGAATAATGCAATCAAAATGAACAGCATTTTCATTATCAACTTTTTCATAGTAATGCTCCTTCCAATTATAGAGTCCACTTCAGTTCGATTTAGTATATATTTTGCACAATTCCTTCTTTTTTCTATTTTGATACCTTTAATAACATAACATTCTACCGTAACAATTGTGACTAGTTATTTCCGATGGATTTTCATGAAAAAATCCGCCTTAACAAGACAAAAAAGGAGAAAACAAAGATTTTTCTCCTCTTAACATGATTCATTTGCATTTTATACTTTTAATAAGTTAATCTTCCCATTGGCATTCAGAATCCTTAAAGCAAGTTGAAGATTAAATTTTTGATCTGCATGATTAAAATCAATCTCTCCGATATCTTTTAATCTCTGAATTCTATATTTCAATCCACTTAGCGAAACATTCAGTTCTTTCGCTGTTCTTTGAAGATTGCATTCGTTTGCAAGAAAGATGTGAAGGGTTGAGATAAGTGTAGTTCCACCGCTATCATCATATTTGAGAAGCTTTTCGAGCGTTCTAGTTGCATACGTATGAAGTTGTTCTTGAGCAGAGCCCGCATATAATAAGTCAAATACGTTCATTTCTTCCACTAAAAATATTTCACTTGTTCGTCCTAATCGTGTCATAACCTTCATCATGTTTGAACATTCCTCAAATAAGGCTTGAAGTACTTCAATGGACATCGCCTCACGACTAATACAAATAGAAGTGTTAATATTTGCAAATAATTGCGGCAGGCGGTCTTGTAGGTTTTTTGCTAGCTTTCGGAAATCTAATCCAGATGGATCTGAAGGCCCCAAAAGGATAATCTCCCCTCTTCGCTCTACGATTAAAGTATCCTTCGTAGAAGAGTGATAATGGGTTCGAACAATATTTAACAATTCATGACGAAGATTCATACGCAGATCTTGATCTTCTATCAAGCCATTATCGTTTCGTCGTTGAATAATTTTCACAAGCATAAATCGGTGTGGTTTTCCAAAATCATATCCCATAAAATTTGCTCGTTTAACTAATTGTTCAATAGGTGTTGTACCGGATAACAATTCTTCCAGAAATTCACCTTTTAATTTATGTTCGGTATTCAAGGCCGTTTTTTCTTTCAATAAATCTACTGCCATAACAGTAGCAGCGCGCTCGGTAATCATTTTTCTTAGTTCTCTATCTGTTCCTTCAACATGAATGACCGATAAATATCCCATAATCTCATCGCCTAGAACAATCGGTGCAATGGTCCTGTCAAGGAACATTGCCTCATCCGAAAAAATAAAATCCTTCGAACATTTTTCTTCATCTAATTGTCTAAGCTTCAAGTAAAATTCTGAAGAAAGATCCTTTTCCGGTTTGATGAGGTATGGATCTATACCTGAATTTTCCTTGTTTGGCAGCCACCAAGAAAGGGGACGAAAATATTTATCTTGAACAATGACAGGTGAATGAAGCATTTGCCCGATTTTATCTGTGACAGCTTGCCTGCTCTGCCCTGAAAGAACCATCCTGTTGAGCTGTTCATGTATGTCCATAATTCGTTGTAACATCGTATGCTGTTTTTGAATGTGCTGATGTGCCTCTTCTAATTCTTCGGCAATTTTGGTTTGACCATAATAAGACAGTTCATGTTCAATTTCATTTCCCCACTCTTCTACAGTTCTTCCAATAAACCGGCACTCTGCATCCCCACGACCAACACAAGTTACTTCTTTATACAATATTTTCCTTCCGAAAATTCCCGTTGAGACCCCACTTGCATATCCAATTACTGTCCAGCACACCGGATCTTTGACTATACCGAAATGTTGAATATGTTGCTCTACTTCAAATGAATTTAACCAAACTCCTTCCATATAAAACTTATTCTGTTCATAATCCACACTAAGATCTTGTAAATCAACTTGAGCAAAGCCTTCTTGCATATGAAAAATTGGAGCTTGTTGATGGAGGAATTCAAGCGACGCATTAGGAAATAGTTTTTTAATTGAAATTGAATCTTTATATCCGCATTCCCACCCATAACGAAGGAGGAACGCCCTTGCTCTTTCTCGTCCCAATGTAGAAATAAGGTCACGACTGAGCATTCCTAATGCTTCGGCATTCATCAGAATAAAACGTTCTCCTTTAAACCTGATTTGGCCTGGATGAAATTCAATATCAGATTTATTCAGTGATGTTAGTACTTGCTCCATATTCTCCCGCCTTATTAAGTGAGTTTTAGTTTCTGAGACTATCATAAAAACTTACAATGAAAAAATAGAGTGATTTCCCCTTTTTCAAAGTAATGGAAGTTTAACTAAAACAGGCATCTACCTACTAATAGGTAAATATTTGTAGGATGGTTCTTAATTTCAATAAAATATAGAATGAAAAGGAAAGGAAGCATGGCAAAATGAATTCAATTTGCATTTAAAAGTTAGTAAAAAAACACATTTCATGAATATCAAACTTTCTTATGCGAGTTCCTTCAATCTTTTTGAGGTTATCACTTTTCCTTTTCAACAATAAATTCTTTTTCAAAATGCTGAAACATCTGTTCATGAGTATTAATAAATTTTTCACCGAAGGTATTTCGAATAATGGCCTCCAGTTCACGCAGCTCAGGGAATTTCCCATATATATTCCTTAATGGGAGGGTAGCTAAAACAAGGTCATTTTTTTTTGGCTGGTAAGATTCGAGCAAGCTAATGATCATTTCTTTTCCTTTGTCAGTAAGTTGAATATACGTATTTCTTTTATCATCTTCTCTTTTTAAAGATTGTAGAAGCCCTCGTTCCTCTAACTTTTTGGAAAAATTATATGCGGTAGAAACATGCATGACTCCTAACTCCGCAATTTCGGAGATAGATCCACCGTTTAAATGATAGCCAACCCATAAAATTTGGTATTCATTAATATTCAAGTTAAATGGTTTTATCCATTTTTGTAAATCATTTTCACTCACTTTCCAAAGTGCCTTGCTTAATTGAGCCACTCTTTGACTAAAAATCAGTGCTTCCTTCATAGAATAAATTTTTTCCAAGTTTTCATTCCTCTTTTTCTATTATCGTAGTTAAACTCTACATACCCTTTTTATTGAATCAACTGTAATGCTAAATCAATAATTTGTATTTTTCGATTTTCCTTAGTGCAATTCTAACTTACTAATAGGTAAGCGTCAATTCCTCCATATGCGAAACGATGACTTACTGCAAGATGCAACAATTGCAAAAATGATATTTCCACAGTCAAGAACTTAATGGCTTGGATTAGTTCTTCTTCCGTAACCTGAAATTCATGACAGCATGAAGGTGATGGGTTATTTTTGCAGTAATATCAGATAATCTAGTATTCATAAGCGATGCGCACCTCTTTCAAAATTTTTCAAAGACATGCATTTCTAACAATTAAGACCTGAAGCAGTGAGGAGAAATCTTTGATATGGCTGTATTTGAAAAATAAAGTGGTACCTTAATTTGTTATTTCTTTTTCCTGTTCCGGTACGGTATAACGTCCCCGTAAATATCCTAATGGGCGCCGAGTTGGATCGTTAATTTGGACTCTCTCCACTCTGCCGAGTAATAATGTGTGATCTCCTACATCCACTTTTTGGTCTACCTTGCATTCAAACACAGCCAAGGCATTCGAAATAACAGGCACATGATACAATCCTTCTTTATAATCAAGTTCCTGGAATTTATCTACATCTTGTTTGGCAAAGTGTCCTGATAATTCTTGTTGTTCTTCTGCCAGTACATGTACGGCATACCCTTCGGAATTCATAAGCGCACTATATGATACTAGTTTTTTATCCAAGCTAACTAAAATAAGTGGAGGACCTAAAGAAACCGACGTAAATGAGTTTGCCGTTATTCCCACGGGCTGTCCATTCTCCCCTGTAGTAGTTACGATCGTCACACCCGTTAAGAATTGACCGCAGGTATTACGGAAGAATCGTGAATCAAAACTTTCTTTCATGGATAGCCCTCCAATTGATAAATATTTATTCTTTGAATGAGCGACAAGCTCAGATTAGGTGAACTTATTTCAGATAAACCCTCATCCATTTGAAGGTAACATCTATCTTTTCCGTCCTTCTCTCCACCCTTAATTGGGCATTCGAAATAAAGGAGAGAGAATCTTTCGATGAAATTCTCCAATTCATTGAGTTTATTAACTGTTTTTATAGTATCAAGATTCTGATTATTTTTAATCGCCTACAAAAGATGGTTTTTTATTAAACTTTCTGTCCGAATCAGCCTAAATTTGAACCTTTTAGTGGTAAGAAATCATGTCTGGAAACTTTTGTATGTACGTTCATCCCTCTAAATAATATAGAACAAAAAAACTATCTTACGGTATAAGGAATAAAGTGGAAGTATTGTGGAAAATCTACCATTATTAAAACTGATGCAAGGGAATGAAAATTTGTTAGCAATGAATTCTACGAAAATTTTCATAAGTCCAGCTCTGATGATAGTCCTTCTCTCGACAGGGTTGATGAATCATGTACTCGTGTTACCACTTCTACTCGACCAATCAGGAAGAGATGCGTGGATCTCTGTGCTCGTGTCCATTCCGCCCTTTTTTTTGTGGCTTGGTGTCCTATATTACATCATGCGAAAAACAAATCAGCAATCGTTAATGCAATTGATTCAACAGAAATTTGGAAATCTGGCTTTTCTTTTGATTGTTATCCCGTTAGAGCTTTTCCTGCTGGCCATTACGATAATAACGCTAAAAGAAACAACGTATTGGATTTCCATCGACTTTTTGAAAGCGACACCGATCTTTGTCATTGCATTTTGCATCATGCTCCTCTGTTCAATGACAGCTCTTGCGGGGATTTCCTCGATTGCACAAATGTCTGCTCTCTTCCTGCCAATGGTGGTTTTGTTCGGTTTTTTTGTCATGTTGACTAACATGCCATACAAGCATTATTCTTGGTTGCTGCCTATGATGCAAAACGGCTGGGGGCCGGTCTGGAAAGGCAGTTTGTACTCGGCTGGCGGCCTAGTGGAGATTTTGTTTCTTCTACTATTTCAGCATCACATAAAACAGAAGGTAAAATTTTGGCATTTAGTTATGATTGGAATAATCCTTGTGGGGCTTACACTTGGACCGCTTCTTGCAGCCATTGCGGAGTTCGGGCCGCATCTCGCCATAAAGCAAAGACACCCGGCTTATGAGGAATGGCGTTTGGCGGAACTAACTACATATATTTCACATTTTGACATTATATCATTATTCCAATGGATGTCAGGGGCAGTAATCCGCATTGCAATGTCGTTGTATTTATGTGTGGATGTGCTAAATTTCAAGAGTATACGAGTAAGGAATAGTGCGCTGTGGGTAATTAGCTGTGCAGTGTTGGTACTTGCTTTGGTACCGATCTCCGATACGGAATACTATGGCATGTTGAAAAATCATTATTTTCCATTACTTATTGCTATGGTCATTCTAATCTCACTAGTTCTCCTGATCTTTAGCTACACGATCCAATTTAAACGAGGGTGAATCTCCATGTCTTTTATAATTCAAGAGCAGAAATTACGCAGCCTGTTCACCGCTTGTGCCGATGTACAAGTCCAGTTACATGAATATGGAACAGAGCCTCATGTCGAGAAGGTACTGCTCCTCTTTTGCACAGGACTGGCTGATCCTGTGCAAATTAATCAAGTGGTGCTTCCACAGTTGGCACAAAACAAATCGTTACCTTTGCTTCCTATCTCGCTGGAAGGGAGTCGAAATGCGGTAGAGCAGGAGATTGTTACGAAGGTATTTGCGGGAGAACTTTTGCTGCTTTTTGAAGGGTCAGGCGAGTTGTTCTCGCTGAATGTCGCTAAACTTCCTCAGCGCCAGACGGAAGAATCCACCTATGAAGTGTCAGTGAAAGGACCACGCGACTCGTTTACGGAGTCAGTGGAGACCAACGTAGCTCTGCTTCGGAAGCGGGTACGGAGTACGACACTGTGCAATGAATCGTTTGTGGTCGGGAAACGAAGCCAGACCAAAATCTCCCTGATGTACCTTTCCGATGTACTGAACGAGGAAGTGTTGAAAGAGGCAAGAAAGCGGCTAAATTCCCTTGACGTGGACATTGTCAACGGCGTCTCCCCGCTAGAGGATTTGCTTGCCGACTCGCCTTTTTCGTTTCTGCCGTTAATTTCCTACAGTACGAGGCCCGACTATGTGGTGGAATCGTTACAGCGAGGGCGGTTTTGCATTTTGATTGATGGGGCACCTGCCGCTTTGGTCGCCCCAATCAATTTTCAGTATTTGGTAAAATCGGCTGAAGATATGTACCTGCCGTATTTTTTTGTTACGTTTGAGCGGTTGATGAGATATCTCGCCTATTTCATAACTGTGATGCTACCGGGATTGTACATCTCGCTAGTATCATATCATACGGAGCATCTTCCATTTCCTCTAATGGCAACAATATCGTTAAATAGCTCTGGTATCCCGACTTCTCCACCTTTTGAACTATTTGCTATGCTCTTTTTGTATGAACTGTTTGGTGAGGCTGGTAAACTTTTGCCAAGGCAGGTAGGACAAACCGTCTCGGTTGTCGGAGGATTAATCGTCGGCGATGCAGTTATACGTGCAGGACTTACTTCTCCTAACATTATTGTAATCGTAGCGATATCGTTTATGGCGCAGTTAATACTAGTCAACCAATCATATTCATCGGCGATCATTTTTATGCGGCAATTCGTGCTGCTGTTGTCGAGCGTTCTCGGCCTTTTTGGGTTTTTAATAGCTAATTATTCTATCGTACTGTACATGTCGACGTTAAAATCGTTTGGTATGCCTTTCTTATCTGAATTGATCGATCCACTCGACGCTGACTCGATCAAATCGCTCATTCAATTTCCGAAACCTTTTCAACGAACGCCACCGAAGTTTCTGCGGACGAAAAAAACGCATAAGCAAGGGGATGATTCAGAATGAAGCGTGAAAAGTATCGCCTATTGCTCTTGCTGATTTTGCTATTCGTGGTGCCTAGTTTGACTGGGTGCTGGGATTACAAGGTGTTGAAAGACATGTCATACGTCTCATCAGTTGGCATTGATTACGTAGATAATCAGTTTGTCGTGTACACCCAGATGGTCGACTTTGCTTCTGTAGGTAAAGTGGAAGGTTCCAGCAGTGAGGAAGCTTCCTCCAACATATGGGTGGGCAAGGCCACTGGCTCCACATTTTTGTTAGCGTGGAATAATTTGTACAATAGCATACAGCAAAAAGTTCATATTGGGCAAGTATCGTCGGTGGTGTTCACACAGAAAGCGATGCAAATGCATCTGAATCAAACAATAGATATGTTTGAACGTTCTGAGGCAAGGTTAACGCCTTGGATTTTTACAACAGAGGAACCGATGGATGATCTTTTCTCCATCACACCAATGTTTCCTTCGTCTCCGCTTTTTACGAAACTGAACTCCCCAGAAAGCAATTACAAGCAGCATTCCATGATCCGGCCGCTGAAGTTTTTGGAATTTGTAGCACTTTATTCGGAACCAAGTACCTCAATTATTGTGCCAACACTTTCAATCGACAAGAATAATTGGAAACAAAAAAAGAAAAAAATGCCTGAGATGACAATTAACGGAGCGATTATTTACCATACAAAGAAGAAGCCGCGCTGGATGTCCAAGGATGATTTACTCGGGTTACGCTGGTTGGAAGAGAAAACCAATCGTACACCGCTTGCTTTGAATGATGACAACGGGGACATTAAAGCAATTCTGAACTTTGAGCATCCTAATGTAAGGGTCAAACCTGAGCTTTCGGCAAAGGGAGATCCCGTTTACAACTTGCACATTAAGGTTCAAGGTGAATTAACGCAGTTAAACATCCCGATGACATCTAAAAAGTTGAAAGCAGAAGCCGAGGCAAGAATCAAGGCTGAGATCCGCTCAACATATACCGCAGGGCTGAAAAACAATGTAGACGTGTACCATTTGGAAGAGACAATGTTTCGCCATCGGTATGCAGACTGGAAGCGGTTGACAAGTATACAGTCTTTCCCCTTCACAAAGAATTCACTAAGAGACATTCAAGTAGATGTTGAGATTACGAATACAGGGATGTCAAAGTTCAAATCTTAAAAGTAACGGAACGTTTTTTAATTTCATCATTGTTTTATTCGATTTTTTATCAAAAACCTTATCTTTATAGAAAAATAAAGGGTTCCGTTTTGAGGTGCATATCATATAAATGACAATAAAAATGGCTCGCTAACTGACATCAGTTTTGGCAAGCCATTTTCTGGTTTATATAGTCTTTTTGACGACATAAAATACAAATGTCTTGTTCAACTAGCCAGTAACGGTTTAAGCTGAAGTAATTGTAATAATTAACTTAAAAAAGATCCTTCTTTTAAGAAGGATTCAGATTGTAGACAAAAGGCA
>NZ_JBCNAD010000038.1:0-152285 GCF_050477905.1 Neobacillus pocheonensis
CAACTTTATGGGGTCAGATCAGGGACACTTCCTCCCAATGCGTTTTTTCTTACCCATTTACAATTGTTCCGCCGTTCACGTGGATCATCTGGCCGCTGACAAAGGAAGAGTCGTCAGATGCAAGGAAAACATAGCTTGGTGCAAGTTCGCAAGGCTGTCCGGCCCTTCCCATTGTCGTCGTCGATCCAAAGGTTGCGACTTGATCTGCCGGAAAGGTGGAAGGGATAAGCGGGGTCCAGATTGGTCCTGGAGCAACCCCGTTTACACGGATTCCTTGAGGGGCTAAGGATTTTGCGAGGGAACGGGTAAAGCTTACAATCGCACCCTTTGTTGCTGAGTAATCCAGTAATTGTTCGTTTCCTTCGTATGCAGTGATGGAAGCAGTATTAATAATGGATGCGCCCTTTTTTAAATGTGGCAATGCCATTTTAGTCATATAAAAAAAGGAAAAAATATTTGTCCGAAACGTTTTTTCTAGTTGGGCAGATGTAATATTCAGCAAGCTTTTTTGCGGATGCTGTTCCGCTGCATTGTTTACCAAAATATCAAGCTTACCAAATTCAGAGACCATCATATTTATGATCTCCTTACAAAAATTCTCGTTGCCGATATCTCCCGCATAAAGAAGGCAACGGCGCCCTTCCGCTTCAATTAGCTGTTTTGTTTCTTCAGCATCCCCATGTTCTTCTAAATACACAATGGCGACATCTGCGCCTTCTTTGGCAAAATAAATGGCAACAGATTTGCCGATGCCACTGTCCCCACCGGTAATAATGGCAGTTTTTCCAGCTAATTTCCCACCTGGCTGATAATTCGGATCAACTGAATTTGGGAGGGGATTCATTTCACTTTCTACGCCTGGCTGATGATTTTGATGTTGTGGTGGGAAGAGAACCTTTTTTTGATTTTGATTATTACTCATAGATGAAAACCTCCAAGTTATCATTTCACCCTGTTAGTTTTCGAGAAAAGTTGAAGATGAATACTATAAAAAGGACGTCAGGATAAAAATCCTAACGTCGAAGATTTTAACGATAATTAATAAATTGCACATCAACTGTTAGATCCGCTTCACGAACCAAGGAAATGATTTTTTGCAAATCGTCACGGCTTTTTCCGCTTACACGTACTTGGTCATCTTGAACCTGACTCTTTACCTTAACGCCACTATTCTTAATGATAGTATTAATCTTTTTCGCATTTTCCTTATCAATCCCCTGAACAAGCTTAGCCCTTTGACGGACTGTGCCACCTGAAGCTTTTTCGATTTTAGAGTAATCAAGATTCCTTACTGGAACACCTCTTTTGATTAATTTTCCAAGCAAAACATCTTTTAGTTGATCCATTTTATATTCATCATCTGAAACAAGAACAAGTTCTTCCTTGTCGAGTGAAACCTCGCTTTTGCTGCCTTTAAAATCGTAGCGTGTGCTAATTTCCTTCATTGTTTGGGTAATGGCATTGGTGACCTCTGAAAAATCAACTTTGGAAACAATATCAAATGAGCTATCTTTAGACATAACAAAACCTCCAATTATTAACCTTTACGTAGAATCCATCTCTACTAAAGTTTCCCTTTATGGGTACATTATAGTAAAATATAGCAGGCTATTACAACTTAAAGGAAATGCTCCAAAACGAAAAGGAGAGTCAAATATGTCTTTACAAGAACTTATTGGTCAAACAACAACGCTATCCGTAGCTAGACAAGCTGCTTTCGGATATTTTTTAACCGATGGAAATGAGGATGTGTTATTACATAAAAATGAAACGCATCAAGAATTCGAAGAGGGGGATGAGGTTGAGGTTTTTCTATACGTTGATGCAGAAGGACGTACCTCTGCCTCGACAAATATACCGGAGATAGCTGTCGGCAAATACGCCTGGGTCAAGGTAACCGACACAAACCCAGATCTTGGTGTCTTTTTAAACATTGGTCTTCAAAAAGATATTCTTTTAGGGAGAGATGATCTTCCGTCCTATAGATCGGTATGGCCAATGGTAGGAGATTTTGTATATATAACCTTAAAAGTTACTCGAAATTATCTTTTGTACGCGAAGTTGGCAAGTGATCAGGTTATTCAATCGATATCAACAAAAGCATCCAGAAGTGATTTTAACAAAAATGTCCAAGGTCATATTTACAGAACTGCGAAAGTGGGAAGCTGGATCTACACGATTGAAGGCTTTAAAGGATTCATCCATGAGTCGCAGCGCAATCAGGAACCGCGTTTAGGAGAAAAGGTAGAGGGGCGGATTATTGACATTAAAGAAGACGGAACGATTAATGTTTCCATGCTTGCCAGAAAAGAAGAATCGCAAGATCTGGATGCAACGAAGATTTACGAATATTTAATGAGCAGAAATGGGGCAATGCCATTTAACGATAAAAGTATGCCGGAGGAAATTCAGGAACGATTTAACTTAAGCAAAGCCGCGTTCAAGAGGGCGCTAGGAAAGTTAATGAAAGAGGGTAAAGTCTATCAAGAAGGCAGCTGGACCTATGCAAAGAAAGATTAACAAGTCCATTACATATCTTTTTCAATTTGACAGAAACTAAAGAACGAAGTCATTTGAAAGGGGTAAATATCATGCCGCACACTTCAGATAATGATAAAAAAGCAAAAGATAATAATGCACTTCGTCATGAAAAAAATATGATGCGCGAAAAAAATCGTCAGGCCGGGAAAAATCAATACTCGAAAACAACAGATCACAAATAAAAAACAGAGCGAATCCGCTCTGTTTTTTATGTTTGATTTAAAAAGAAAATGGCGATGGTGCCAGCACCAGTATGGGAGCCGATGGCAGAGCCAATTGAAGAAATGTAAAATTCTTTTGGTTGTATTGCTTCCTCAATCATTGCTTTCACTTCTAAAGCTGTTTCTTCATTATCAGCGTGGCTAATCCCAATAATTTGTTCGTGCATATCAGAACCCCGTTCTTGCATTAGTTCAATTATCCTGCGAAATACTTTTTTCTTTCCCCGTAATTTTTCGATTGGTACAAGTTTACCATCTTCTACATTTAAAATTGGCTTGATATTTAGCAATCCGCCGAGAAAAGCAGATGCTTTCGAAACACGACCGCCCTTTGCCAAATAATCCAAATCTTCAACTGTAAATAGATGTTCCATATGTTTGCTTCTAGATTGGATATCTTTTAAGATTTCTTCTTTTGATACATTTTTTTCAGAAAGCTTTGCAGCTTCCTTGACTACTAATCCCTGTCCAAGCGAAGCACACTTCGTATCGACTATCGTTAAATTAAAATTTGGATATTTTTCTTTCACTTGGTCAAGAATCATAACAGCGGTGGAATATGTTCCTGATAATTCGGAAGAAAAGGCTATGTAAATTCCATCTTCATTGTTTTCTGCCATTTGCGTAAAGATTTCTTCAAACAAAAGCGGTGAGGCTTGAGAGGTTTTTGGGACAATTCCGCCACGAATGGCTTCATAAACCGTTTTTGGATCAATCGTTTTTACATCTTCATATTCTTTGTCATTAACATGAACCTTCAAAGGGATTAATGTGACATTATGTTCTTCGTAAAACCTAAGTGGTAAATCGCATGCGCTGTCAGCTAGTATCTTTACCGGCATGAAGCTCACCTGCTTTCAAGCTATTATATTTAATTTCAGTTTATCGGTTTCGCCTTAAAAATACAATTATCTATTTTGTCTTCGGGTGAAAATAAAGGAGGGGATTGTTTTGCTTTGGCTCCAAACGAAGAAAATCATTATTGTCATTGCTGGTGCATTTTTAAATGCACTGGGTATGAATTTGTTTTTGATACCTGCAAATATATATTCCAGCGGGGTTACAGGAATAGCTCAATTATTATCTAGAGTATTAAGTGAACATACACCCATCCATGTTTCAATGGGATTTTTACTGCTAGTATTGAATATTCCAGTTGCTATTCTTGGATGGATGAAAGTGGGAAGGTCATTTACCGTATACAGCTTTCTTAGTGTGGTCATTTCGTCATTATTTTTAGAGCTAATTCCTGTTAAGCAAGTATCACACGATATTTTACTGAATGCGGTGTTTGGAGGTGTCATTGTAGCTGCAGGTGTAGGTATTACATTGAAATGGGGGGCTTCTACTGGTGGGCTGGATATCATTGCAATGGTGTTATCAAGACTAAAAGACAAACCTATTGGGCCGTATATGTTTATTTTAAATAGCCTTATTATTATTACAGCTGGTTTCTTATATGGTGCTGAAAAAGCCCTTTATACGCTGGTATTCTTATATACCTCGACACGAGTTGTCGATGCTATCCATACACGTCATGCGAAGCTTACCGCTTTTATTATTACGAAAAAAGCAGATGAGATGAAAAAGGCCATTCATGCCAAACTTGTAAGGGGCATTACGATGATCCAAGGTAAAGGAGCCTTTACCAACGAGACTCGGGAAATTATGATGATTGTTATTACCCGCTATGAACTATATGATTTAGAAAGAATTATTAGGGATGTCGATCCAAAGGCTTTTACCAATATCATTCAGACAACAGGAGTTTACGGATTTTTTCGAAGAGAATAAAGGAAAAAGGAGACCAGCATGCGAATTCTTCTATGTATAATCCTGCTTTTCTTTCCAATGGCCATTCATACTAATGCAAACGGGGTGAACGATTTCAATTATTCATTTTATCTAATCCCGAAAGCGGGCCCTGAAATGGTCTTGTTTGAAATTGTTTTAAAAAATGAGGGAGATATTCCGCTCCATTTTGAATTTCCTACCTCACAAATGGTTGAAATAACCATAACCGACCCAGCTGGTTCGGAGGTGTACGTTTATTCAAAGGGGAAGTATTTCTTGCAGGCTTTTCAGACCATTGATGTGGAACCTAATCAAACCATAAAAAGATATGAAAAATGGAATTATCAATTTAGAGGGAAAAGGGTTCCACCAGGCGAATATACTGTTCATGCCATGCTAAAGCCTATAAGACTAAATGATGGACCTATCCAAAATCGAACGAAACTACAAAGTATCCAAAAATTAAATGTTCCAGCTGAAAACACAGCCTTTAGATTTGTAAAGGTGTCAGGCACCAAGGGGAATTATCTGATTACTGGAGAATTTAAGTCTGCGAATGATAAATTTTATTATTTGGTTGAGGATGGCCATATGGAGTACTTGAATGAAAAACAGGTTCACGTGAAAAGCAGAAATCAGTGGGAGCCGTTCAAGCTTCATATTCAAATCCCAGAAAATAAACTTCCGGATAATGGTTCATTATTCTTGAATCTCTATGAACGGGATCAGGAAAAGAAAGTGATTAACCAATATCCATTACTATTGGAATCCTTTCAATAAGAAAAGCGGGAGCTCACCTTAAGAGCTTCCGCTTTTCTTATTATCATTTAAGTAATCTGTTCAAGCTCTTGTTGCATTTGTTGGAGCTGTGCTTGCTCTGCAACAGTCGAATTAGCGAATGCAGAACTTAGGGCATTCTTTGCTTTAGCGACTGCAGATTCTGCATCAGCAGGGCTGGCAGACTTCGCCATTTCAACAAATCTTCGTGCTTCCTGGAACAATTGGTTTCCCATTTTATATTCCTCCAAGCGAGGATTCGTGCACATTGGCCATTTTCTGAGCTTCCGCTTCAGCGTAGGTCATGTGATAAGGAATACGTTCGTCATGCTTACTAACGGTATCCCTTCCTTGCTGGACAAAGCGTTTTGATTTGTTTCGTTTACCCATTCGAATCCCTCCAATATGCTCAAAGCTCAAATTGAAACAGCAGCGCTGTCTCATAAAATAGTATGCTCCAATAAAGATTCGTTCATTTAGGTAAACAATGGTGAAATGAGGTTAAAATTTTAAATTTAACAAATCCGTCAAATATTGTGCAACACCATCTTCTTCATTTGTAAGAGTGACACCATTGGCAATATTCTTCACTTTATCGATGGCATTTCCCATTGCGATGCCATGCCCGGCAAATTCAAGCATTTCAAGATCATTATCTTCATCACCAAAGGCGACAATTCGCTCAGCCGGA
Organism: Neobacillus pocheonensis; assembly: GCF_050477905.1. Taxonomy (NCBI): domain Bacteria; kingdom Bacillati; phylum Bacillota; class Bacilli; order Caryophanales; family Bacillaceae; genus Neobacillus; species Neobacillus pocheonensis. Next base: position 6,025 of record NZ_JBCNAD010000038.1, read on the forward strand.
ATCCCAAAGTAATCAGATGCTTTTTTCAAACCTACTGCTTTATTTAAGCCAACTTTAATGATTTCAATTACATGCCATGGCGCCGCCCAGCTGCGATGATCTACAACTTCAGCATGAACCTCCGATAAATGGTCACGAATCATTTTTAATTGGTTCTCCTCTGTATGAATAAGCAAACTAGTCGGGGAATCCTGTAAATAATTAGCTAAATCTCCTGTAGTGATTTTGGGATTTCCAAAATTAAAAATATCTAAAAGCTTTTCATCATGGTAGTGGAAATAAACATCGTCTATTACTTCAGCGATAATATTATGAAATTGGAAGCTTCTACAGGCTTCAACAATCTCCTTAGCCACTTTGACATCCAAAGGTTCATGGTAAAAACCCCAATTTGGATTTCGGGGATGATGCATAAATGCACCATTAAAATTGACAATAGGTGTGTCTAACTCGAGTTCATGATAATACATTTCGCTGGAACGATACGGTCTGCCTGTGGCAATCATCACGATATGGCCTTCCTCACGAGCCTTCTTTAAGGTTTCCTTTGTTGTTTCAGAAATGGTTTTATCATCCTTTAATAATGTCCCATCTAAATCTAATGCTATTAAATGTTTTTCTGCCATATGGACTCCTTTATTTAGGAAATATTTTATTTCCATGATACACTATGGATATGGAAATTTTTATTTCTATAGTTTCTATGTTAACAATTTTATATCTAAAGTGTAAAAAAATTCACATTAAAAGGGTTAAAAAAACTTTATACTAAGCGCTAGAGTAGTTTAAAATATACCTTTTGTTATAATAAAAATAAAATGCTTTAGGAGTGATTTTACATGAACGAAGAATTAAAAGAAAATATAATGGGGGCTTTGGAGTTAGTTATCGACCCGGAGCTAGGTGTAGATATAGTTAATTTAGGCTTAGTATATAATGTTGAGATGGATGACGAAGGAAAAGTAACGGTAACAATGACTCTAACGGCAATGGGCTGCCCGTTGGCTGGAACAATCGTGGATCAAGTTAAACGTGCATTAGCGGATATCCCTGAAATTAAAGATGTGGATGTAAATATCGTTTGGAATCCGCCATGGAACAAAGAAATGATGTCACGTTATGCAAAAATTGCATTAGGAATTAGATAAACATATTAAAAAACAGCAGCGCCGTCTGTTGTTTTTTTTTTGCTTTCACAAATAAGACATATATAAAACTCTGTTTGTGAGGAAGGTCACTTATTCAGAATATAAACACCTTTATAATACTGAGTATTAAGGCTGTTTGAGTTTGAAATAGCCGTTTTAGGAGGCGTTTCAAGATGGCTTTTAGCCGAGATTTTAATAAAGATCCATTTATCGTTATTTGGGAACTTACACGTGCATGTCAATTAAAGTGCTTGCATTGCCGTGCAGATGCTCAGTATCGAAGGGACCCACGGGAACTATCTTTTGAAGAAGGTAAACATTTAATTGATCAAATATATGAAATGAACAATCCGATGTTGGTATTTACTGGCGGTGATCCGCTCATGAGAGAAGACATTTTTGATATTGCAAAATATGCCATCGATAAAGGTGTACGTGTTTCAATGACACCAAGTGCTACACCGAATGTAACAAAAGAAGCAATTGAAAAAGCTAAAGAAGTTGGACTGGCTCGTTGGGCATTTAGTATTGATGGGCCAACAGCAGAGGTTCATGACCATTTCCGCGGCACGGCTGGGTCATTTGACCTTACCATGGAAAAAATTAAATATCTGCATGAAGTTGGCTTACCGATTCAGATTAATACAGTAATATCAAGGTACAATATTGAATATCTTGATGAAATGGCAAAGATGGTTGAAGACCTAGGTTGTGTATTATGGAGTGTCTTTTTCTTAGTTCCAACAGGAAGAGGTCAAGCATCTGATATGATCTCCCCAGTTGAGCATGAAAAGGTGTTTAGATGGCTCTATGATCTAAGTAAGCGAGTATCCTTTGATATTAAAACAACCGAAGCCATGCATTACCGCCGTGTTGTGATTCAACAGAAAATGCGCGAAGCGAAGGAAACGACAGCTGAAATCGATTATTTAAGTGCACTAACGGAAAAAGGTTTAACAGGCTCAATTAACGGTCTAGGAAGGGCACCAAAGGGCGTTAATGATGGGAATGGCTTTGTGTTCATTTCGCATATTGGCGATGTGTATCCAAGTGGTCTGCTTCCTGTAAAAGCCGGAAATGTTCGAGAACAGCCATTAGCGGAAATTTATCGCGAGTCACCAATCTTTAAGGCTTTAAGAAATCCAGATGGATTTAAAGGTAAATGTGGAGTCTGTGAATTCCGCCATGTTTGCGGTGGTTCAAGATCAAGAGCATTTGCAATGACAGGCGATTACTTAGAAAGTGAACCATTTTGTGTTTATGTTCCAAAAGCGTTTAGAGAGAAACAGGTACAGTAAACAAAAAAAGGATGGGAGAAATCCCATCCTACTCAATATTGCAATAAACAGCTGAGCAATTTTCACAGCCAATTTCATCCTTTAAATATTGTAAATCCAATATAGTAATTTTTCCTTTTTTAACTGATATGATATTATCTTTTTTAAGCTCACTAAGAATTCGATTTGTACTTTCACGAGAAGTGCCACAGAAATTGGCTAGTTCTTGATTCGTTAACGGTAAGTCAATTAATATTTCATTTCCCTTTTGGACACCGTAGCTATTCGTCATCCGGATCAGCGTTGAAAAAAGTGCGCCTCGTTTTCCATTTAGGACAAGATCGCGGAATTTTGTTTGTGTTTTTCGAAAATGATCACTCATCCATTTCATAAATTCAAAGGCCAACTTACTGTTTTGGAATATTTCACTTTCAATAACATCTTTTTTTATTGCCACTATTTCGCCTTCTTCAAGGACCTTGGCACTTAATAAATACCTTGGATTATCGGTGAAAAGAGTTAATTCACCGCAAATATCATTTGCTCCGCAAATTCTTAAGGATAGCTCCCGTCCGTCTGATGTAATTTTACTAATTTGAATTTTACCTGAAATAATGACGAAAAGTTCTTCTGCTAACATCCCCTCTTGAAATAAAAAACTATCTCTTTCACTTTTAAATTTCCTGTCAGCAAATTTGAGTAATTCTTTTATTTCTATGGAATGGGTTGGTTTCATTTGTGTCATCATTGGATTCACCTCTACTCAATTTTTGAACAATTTATATTTAATAAAGTTTTGTCGTTAGATTCGTTAGTAACATTTTATCTCAATACAAGCCAATAAATAGAAGTAAACAATGACAATATAGTGAAAACTTAAATTGATTTTATCCAAAACAGTTATTTTATCACCGTTAAACATTTGATAAGATTAAACTTACATTAATAAGTATAAAAATAGTGAATAAAGTAACAGCCTAATTATAAAAACCTTGATACAATTAAAATAGAATGAGCTTCTTTTGAAATAGTGGAGTTGATATATAAATGGATAAAACCATTATTAAAGATAAATTGAACCGTCCATTACGTGACCTGCGGATCTCGGTGATTGACCGCTGTAATTTTCGCTGCCAATACTGTATGCCGGCCGAGCAATTCGGACCAGATTTTGAATTTCTTCCTAGAAGTGCCTTATTAACATATGAAGAAATTGAACGTCTAGGGAAGATATTTGTCAGTCTTGGAGTAGAAAAAATTCGCTTAACAGGTGGAGAGCCACTGCTTCGCAAGGATTTGCCGATTCTTGTCAAAAAACTTTCTGCGATTGAAGGCTTAAGTGACCTTGGCTTAACGACAAATGGCATCTTGCTTCCCAAATTAGCTGATGAGTTAAAAACTGCTGGACTAAAAAGAGTCAATGTCAGCCTTGATACTTTAAATGATGAATTGTTTGGCCAAATTAATGGACGCGGCGTTGGCACAGGTCCTGTATTAGAAGGGATTAAAGCGGCTAAACAGGCGGGGCTTGGTGTCAAAATTAACATGGTTGTAAAAAAGGGTCTAAATGATAGTGAAATTATTCCAATGGCAGAATACTGCAAAAAGCATGGATTAGAACTGAGATATATCGAGTTTATGGATGTTGGTTCCACTAACGGCTGGAAGATGGATGATGTAGTGACCAAAAAACAGATTTACCATCTATTAAAAGGGCATTTTGAGTTAGAGCCTGTTGGGCCGTCCTATTTTGGTGAAGTAGCAAAACTTTATCATTATAAAGACACTGATGTAAATGTAGGATTTATTACTTCTGTTTCAGAGTCATTCTGTTCTAGCTGTACACGTTCCCGTTTGTCCGCAAATGGTCAACTTTTTACGTGCTTATTTAATGGAAATGGCCATGATATCAGGAATTTTATGAGAAATGGTGCCACTGATGAGGAAATAACTGCGCATATTACAGCCATTTGGAATGGTCGAAACGATAGATATTCAGATGAAAGAACGGCTGAAACAAACAAAAACCGTAAAAAAATTGAAATGTCCTATATAGGCGGTTAAAGCTCTCTTCTTTTTACAAAAGAGTTGTTTACGTAAAAGTGACAGCCTGCTTTTATTCAAAGCAGGCTGTCACTTTTATTATATATATCTTGGGAACAAAATATTGTTTTCAAGGTGTACATGCATGAAGGTTAAACCTTCAAGTGCTTCTAAACGCGCATAGACTAAGCGATATGTTCCACAAGCGTCTAAAGGTAAAGTGTAATCAGAAGTTACTTCACGAATTTTTCTTAAAATCTCGCCCGCATGGTCATGCTCTTTTTCAAGCTCTGTAATTAATTGTATGGCTTCCTCGCGGTTTTCAACGGTTCCATCTGCTAACTTTTTGATTAAAGGGAATACAATCGCTTCTTCTTTTTCCATATGCTCAGTCAGTTCTTTTTTGAACTCATAAAATAGTTCGTATACTTTTAATAGTTCAGGGTGGTGATCTCCATGTACACGTGACACTTTTGTTACATAAGGGCTAAGCATTGTTAATTCTTCTTCAGAGGCACGATGGTAATTTGTTATAACGTGATCGATAATGGTATTAGTATCTGAATCAGTCCAGACATCAACATCTTTTTCCTCGTGTTCATATTTTTCAAATACCACTTTTAATTCTTCTAATAATGCCTCCATGTTAAGTCCATTTTTCTCCACTGCCTCTGAAAGTGGAATGTTTCCGCCACAGCAGAAATCGATTCGATTTTTCTTGAAAACATCACTTGATTTAGGTAATTCATTTACAATATCTTTAACTAATGAAGTAGACGAAAAGGGAAAAGTCATCAGTAGTTCCTCCTTAAGATAAATAAAGCTATTTAGTTTCTAACACAAGCATACTCTAAATAAAAATAAAACTTGGTGATGCGTATCACACATATTCAATGTTTTTTATTTTTAAATTTAAGTTCCGTCAATTTTGTGATATTTGATATGTCTGCAAGTTTTTTGTACGCTTATAATGGAAAGTAATGATTGGAAAATATACATACAGTTTTTTAGAGATAGGAGACGATTACTTTGTTTGAAAGAAGAATACCGCTGCCAATTGGGGAAGCAGTCAAAAAAATTATGGACTTCCAACTTCAGGGGATAATTGAACATGTAGCAATTGAAGAAAGCTATGGTCGCTTTTTAGCTGAAGATTTAGTGGCAACGAGCGATGTGCCCCATTTCAACCGAGCTCCATACGATGGCTTTGCTGTTAGGTCGATGGACACCAGTGATGCTTCACAATCAAATCCCGTTGAATTAGAAGTGATTGATCATATTGGGGCTGGAATGGTTTCTTCTAAGGTGGTTAAACAAAATCAAGCTGTCAGAATTATGACAGGAGCGATGATGCCAGAAGGAACAGATTGTGTTGTTATGTTTGAAGTTTCAAGAGCGTTTGAAAAAGATGATATACCATATATTTCAATTAAAAGGAGCTTTAAAAAAGGAGAGAATGTTTCATTCAGGGGTGAGGACGCAAAAGAAGGTGAAATTTTAGTTAAAAAGGGAACCCAAATTAATCCAGGTATTCAGGCAATGCTGGCAACCTTCGGCTACAATCAAGTCCCTGTTGCCAAAAAACCCCTAATTGGATTATTCGCAACTGGTACAGAACTATTAGAAGTGGGCGAGGCATTAGTTCCAGGAAAAATTCGAAACAGCAATTCCCATATGATTTCCGCTCAAATTGAACGTGCCGGTGGAATGGTTCACTATTTTGGGAAGCTTCCGGATGAATTTGACACATGCTACGAAGCTGTAAAAAATGCTTTAAATGAAGTAGATTTGTTAATTACAACTGGTGGAGTGTCTGTTGGGGACTTTGATTATCTTCCAGAGATATATGAAAAATTGGGAGCAGAGGTAATATTTAATAAAGTTGCCATGCGTCCAGGCAGTGTGACAACTGTCGCGCGCTATGATGGGAAGATTTTATTCGGGCTTTCTGGCAACCCATCTGCCTGTTATGTCGGATTCGAATTGTTTACAAGGCCGATTATTCGAAGGTTTTTATTCTCAGAAGAACCACATCTTAGGAAGGAAAAAGCACTGCTTGAGGCAGATTTCCCTAAAGCAAATCCATTTACACGATTTGTTCGCAGTACCGCTTTTATTGAGGAGGGAAGACTTAAAGCGAGGCCTAGCGGTCTTGATAAGTCAAATATCATCATGAGTCTGGCAGGGGCTAATTCATTGATCATCTTACCGGGTGGTACTCGTGGGTTTACGGCGGGCACAGTGGTAGAAGTTCTCCTGCTAGAAGAAAAGACCGGCAGTGTTTGGCCTTGGTAAAGCCGATTATCTTTCAAATCGTTGGATACCAAAATAGCGGAAAAACTACTTTTATGGAAAGGTTAATCAAAAGCTTAAAGGATCAAGGCCTAATAACAACGGCAATCAAACATCATGGCCATGGTGGTAAGCCGGATATCGTGCAAAAGAAGGATTCAACCAAATATCTCACAGCAGGGGCGGCTGCCTCGATTATAGAAGGGGACGGCAGACTGATTCTTCAAGTTGAAGAGGGGGGCCATAGCCTTGAGGCTCAGATTGAGTTGATGAATTTTTTTCATCCAGATGTGATTTTAATTGAAGGCTATAAACAAAAAAATTACCCAAAGTTGGTAATATTAAGGGATTTAGATGACCTTTCTTTGTTAAAAAACGTGTCTAATGTTAAGGCTGTTGTTTATTGGCAGGAAAATATGAGTGAGGGGCTTTCATCCCGTATGAACCTCCCACATTTTTATATTGAAGATGAATCAGCCATTTGCTGGATTATAGAATTAATAAAAAAATCGGTCCTATAAGACCGATTTTTTTTAAGAGAATAAAGTTATTTACCTAATCAACCTTACATATTTCCGTTGGGCAATCCTCACAGTCAATGTCATTCTTAAGGAATTCTAAATCATGAATGGTAATCGTTCCTTTTTCAATCGAAAGAATTTTTGCTTTTCTCAGGTCGCTTAATAAACGGTTGACAACTTCCCTGGAAGTTCCGCAAAAATTGGCTAATTCCTGGTTAGTTAGTGGTAATTCAATCAGTATTCCTTTATTAGTTTTTATCCCGTAGCTATTACTGAATCGAATCAACGTAGAATATAAAGCCCCTTTTTTACCATGCAGAACAAGATCGCGAAACTTCGTTTGGGTTTTCCGATATTGCTGACTCATCCATTTGATGAATTCAAAGGAAAGCGATATATTTTGCCCTAGCTTTTCTTCAAGAACATCTTTCATAATAACTGCCACTTCACCACTTTCAATGACTCGGGCACTTAATAAATATCTTGAAGAAGGAGAAAATAAATTTAACTCTCCAACAAAATCACCGTTAGAGCACATTCTTAATGTAAGTTCTCTTCCATCAGGAATAATTTTACTGATTTGCAGAATCCCGCTTTGAACGATATACATTTCATCTGCTGGTGAGCCTTCTTGAAATAAAAAAGTGCCTTTTTCTATTTTTCTAATATGATGAACTGTGTCAAGAAGATGTGACAACGGTACCGGCATTTCTTTTACTGCCTGCATATAAATAACCACCTTTAATGGTACGACATAAATCATAATTTTGAATTTATTAATGACAGTCAAGGCTGGATTTTACTAGATATTACTATCATTATATTGTTTATAAGTAATATTTAGCAATATATGTGGAATAAGTTCATATAATCGTCAAAAAGCCAAACAAAATTTGGTTATTTCTTAGGAAATATTGTCGAACAATGCTAAAAAATATGAAAGAAATTCCTTTAATGGACACACTAGAAAAGGAAATAATAATGAATGTGACGACAAGGAGGGAAAAGAATGGGACAAAATCATCAATTTAAATCAGGGAAAAAAGCCCCTAATAATGGAGTGTATATTGAAGTTGGTGAAACAGGTGACAATGTCGTAAACCCCAAAAAAATTAAGCTTAAAGCAGGCGATCCATTTCCTGAGACATCCAATCATAATCGTGTTTGGACGTATCAGCGAAAACCATAATTTTTAGAGATAAAGTCATCCAAGCAGGATGACTTTTTTGATATCCTAAATTTTACATTGATTCCTGGATTGATTTATAATAAAGGTAATAGGTCAAAAAAGGTCAAAAGGAAGTGAGGAAAATGGACTTAAGCCGAATGACAGAACGGTTGCAAACTGGTTTAATGGATGCTCAATCGAGAGCAGTAAAAAATAATCATCAAGAGATTGATGAATCTCATTTATTTTTATCATTAATGGATCAAGAAGATAGTCTCATCGAGGCTATATTTAGACGTATTGCACTACCACCAGAAAAAGTGAAAAAGAGCCTGTTAGATAATCTGGCAAAAAAACCGCAAGTTACTGGAAGTGGTGTAGAGCACGGAAAGCTTTATATTACAGCAAAACTTCAAAAACTGTTATCAAATGCTGAAGAATTTGCAGATAAGTTTTCTGACGAATATCTATCGATTGAACATATTCTCCTAGCTGCAGCCTATGCCAATCATTCAGAGATGAAACGGATTATTCAATCATTTGGTCATACACCTGAAGATATTTTAAAAGCAATAAAAGAAATTAGGGGGAATCAAAGAGTGACCTCACAAAATCCTGAAGCAGGATATGATGCTTTAAAAAAATATGGAAGGGATCTAGTAGCTGAAGTAAGAGCGGGTAAAGTGGATCCAGTCATTGGCAGAGACACAGAGATTCGGAATGTAATTCGGATCCTTTCAAGGAAGACAAAAAATAATCCCGTTTTAATCGGAGAACCTGGAGTGGGGAAAACAGCAATTGTTGAGGGACTGGCCCAGCGGATTGTCAGAAAGGATGTACCCGAAGGGCTAAAGGATAAAACCATATTCTCATTAGATATGAGCTCACTAATTGCAGGGGCAAAATTCAGAGGTGAATTCGAAGAAAGATTGAAAGCAGTTTTAAACGAAATCAAAAAAAGTGAAGGACAAATATTACTGTTTATCGATGAAATTCATACTATTGTCGGTGCAGGGAAAACAGAAGGTGCCATGGACGCAGGTAATATGTTAAAGCCCATGCTTGCTCGGGGCGAACTTCATTGTATTGGAGCGACTACACTGGATGAGCACCGGAAATATATCGAGAAGGATCCAGCATTGGAACGGAGATTTCAGCAGGTTCTTGTACAAGAACCAAATGTAGAAGATACCATTTCCATTTTACGTGGATTAAAGGAAAGATTTGAAGTACATCATGGGGTGAAAATCCACGATCATGCTTTAGTGGCAGCAACTACATTGTCTGATCGGTATATAACGGATCGATTCTTGCCTGATAAGGCCATTGATCTTGTCGATGAAGCGTGTGCCTTAATTCGCACTGAAATTGATTCGATGCCAACTGAATTAGATGAAGTGACCCGTCGCGTAATGCAGCTCGAGATTGAGGAGGCTGCCTTAAGAAAAGAACATGATGAAGCAAGTAAACACAGACTTGGGTCCCTTTTAAAAGAATTGGCAGATTTAAAGGATCAAGTAAACACAATGAAAGCTAAATGGCTTGCAGAGAAACAAAGTATTCAGACATTACAAGAAAAAAGGGAGCAGCTAGAGAAACTTCGCCGCGAACTTCAGCAAGCAGAAGATAAATACGATCTAAATCGTGCAGCTGAACTTCGTCATGGTCAAATACCATTAGTTGAAAAGGAACTTAAAACATTAGAATTGGAAACAAAAAAGGAAAACCGGCTGCTGAGAGAAGAAGTCACGGGGGAAGAAATTTCGAATATTGTTTCTAGATGGACAGGAATACCGCTTTCTAAACTTGTTGAAGGAGAGCGAGAAAAACTGTTGAAATTGGAATCAATACTCCATGAAAGGGTAATCGGGCAAAATGAAGCCGTAAACTTAGTTGCTGATGCAGTACTTAGGGCTAGAGCCGGAATAAAAGACCCTAATCGACCAATTGGATCATTTTTATTTTTAGGTCCAACAGGGGTAGGAAAAACGGAGTTGGCAAAAGCTTTAGCAGAATCTTTATTTGATAGCGAAGAACATATTATTCGAATCGATATGTCAGAATATATGGAAAAACATGCGGTATCACGCCTAATTGGTGCACCTCCGGGCTATGTAGGCTATGAGGAAGGGGGACAGCTGACAGAAGCGGTAAGAAGAAGGCCATATTCCGTTATTCTAATGGATGAAATTGAAAAGGCTCATCCTGAAGTCTTCAATATTCTCCTTCAAGCTCTCGATGATGGACGAATCACTGATTCACAGGGACGTGTTGTCGATTTTAAAAATACGGTTATCATAATGACCTCTAATATTGGTTCACAATTTTTACTTGAAAGGGCAGAAAATGAAATTGTGATTTCTGATACGGCGAGAGAAAGGGTACTTGGCCAATTAAGAGTGCATTTTCGTCCGGAATTCTTAAACCGAATTGACGAAACCATTCTATTTAAGCCATTATCATTAGAGGAAATCCAGAATATTGTCGTCAAGATGCTGAAAGAGCTTCAAAATAGATTAAAAGAGCAGCAAATTCATATCTCAATTAGTGAAGAAGCAAAAGAATTTATAGCAGTTAACGGATTTGACCCTAATTATGGTGCCAGACCACTGAAGCGTTATATTCAAAGGAGTATCGAGACAAAACTGGCAAGGGAAATTATTGCCGGAAGGGTACACGATGGTTCAAATGTGGAAATAACGGTTCAAAATGAAGAAGTATCAATTTTAATAAAATAACTAGTAAAAGAGGTCTTCCAAATTATTTGGAAGACCTCTTTTATAAAGAATTAATGTTTTTCAACTGGCTCATTTGGTATCAAACTTGATACAACAAAAACTAAAACGGTTACCGCTACAGCTAAAATGGAGCCTAATTTAAAATCAAACCCAACACCATTCATAGAACTTACAACATATGTAAGCATTTGCACTAGTAAAAATAACCAGAAAAAAGTCCAAAAGAATCGCACTATTTTTCACCTCTAACCTTTTTTCATCATTTCTAATATTACCATATGATTTCTATTTAATAAATGTTTATTTGACAATTCACTCATTTAACATCATTCCTATACATAAATGTAAATTATAAATATGGGCAAACTCCCTTTCATCTTGGGAAGACCGACATACAATATGTTGAGGAAATATGTAAAAGGAGATTTACCAATGGACAGTCGTAATTTTCAGATGGATGCCCAATGGAATATTATTTACTACCCTGATAAGCCTACAGGATTTGGGGTCTTAATAATCGGAGATGAACGGCATTTTGTGGATGATAGTAAAAGCTTTTGGACACAAAATGAAGGGAAGTCCGCTATCATTGACCAAATGAAAGAAAAAGGCTACACGCTGTTTTCCTCAAATCTTTATGGGCGAAACTGGGGCAGTGGAAGTGCTGTGGAACTAGCAGAGCGACTTTATCATTATGTCATTCGAAGCGAAATCCTAAATAATAAAATTCATATATTAGCAGAAGGGATGGGAGCACTAGTAGCCGTAAAGTTAATGGAAAAAATGAAGGGGTGTATTCGATCTGTTATCCTCCTAAATCCAATCCTTTCATTAAAACATCATTTAGAACAAGAAAAGGAGCATAAATTTTTTTATAAAAAATTAATAAAAGAACTAGTTACGGCACATCAAATGGAACAAACGTTGCTTGAAAGCACTATTTTTAGTATGGATGATCAAATTAACCTTGAGTATGGATATCCCGTCAAGATTATTCATGTTCTGGCAGGCGGGAAATCGTATAACCAATCAAAACTGTATCAAAAGATAATTAGTAACCCAGAAATTAACCCAACGTTTATGCTGCCGGAAAAAAAACAGCAGCTAGGCAATATCATTATTAGGTTTTTCACAAGCCATGAAACGGTACTTTAAGCATGATCCTCCCCAACATGAAATATTTCCATATAAATCGGCATAGGATTCATTAAGGATAGTTTGGGGAGGAAAATTTTTATGGACAAGGCCATTATTTTTGGTGTTTACGACTTCGTAAGCTTTCATATTTGCAAAACCTTATTAAACAAAGGTATAGAGGTTTATGGTATTCAGATTGAAGATATGGAAAAAATTCAATATCTTGATGAAAAAAGATTTGAAGTAGGACGAAATGCCAATTTTGTTGAACAAAGCCTCTCCCAATTGGAGAAGAGTAACATTCAAGAAAACCCTAAGACAACACTTATTTTTTCATTTTTTGATTTATATATACGAAATAAAGATGACCTTTTTCAAGAAGTTACTGAGTCGATTTTAAAATATGTAATAGAAAATAAAACATACACAGAGCTTGTATTCATTCTCCCTATTCAAATGCTTAGGCAAAGTGAAGAAAGAATCTACAAAAGCTTCTTGGAACAGATAAGGAGCATGGTCAAAAGAATTCAAGTATTTTACTTACCATCCATTTACGGACCATGGCAACCAGCTAGCTTTATGTTCCAACAAGCAATGATGTTAGCTTATCAAAGCATAAATATTTCAAAATCCGAAAGGGAATGGACGGAGGATACCCTTTTTGTTGGTGATGCCATTGATTGCATCCTTGAAACAATGGAAACGGAAGAAACTGGAAGCTATTTACTAGAAAGCGGAATGAAGGATTATTGGAAGATGTGTGCCGCCCTTTTAAATATAGAAGAGAAATTAATGGATTCAAACCAGCTTCAATCTTTTCAAATCAAGGATCAGATTGTTAAAATTCCTTTAAAAAAAATCACCCCAATTTCACAATCTCTACTGAAACAAAAAGAGAATGTGGAGCAATTGTTTGGAAAGCATCAGTAATTTAACTGAAAGTAAAAAAGTGGTAGTTTAGGAAAATTATCTTTTCATTTTACTTTTCAAAGGGTAGAATAAAAATTGAAAAATGCAGGTTTACTTTTCGGATTATATCTAGTGAGAAACAAGTTATTATGTGGCAATCGTTTGAAGGAGATGCATTGAATGCTAAACCGTTTCGGGATCATTCTTTTATGTTTTTTTTTACTTGGAGCTTGTGGGGTAACAAAACCTACAGAGAAACTACAAAAGGTAGGTCTGTTAGTGCCTGAAACGGTAAATGACCAAGTATGGGGGACAAAGGGCTTTAAAGGAATGTTAAAAATTCAATCAAAATTCAATGTAGACGTTTTTTATAAAGAAGGAATGAATTCTGAATCTGTAGTTGAACGTGCTGTTAAGGAGTTTGATCAAAAAGGAGTAAATCTTATTTTTGGTCATGGCTCAGAGTATGCAGAGTATTTTAATAAAATCTCAAATGACTATCCTAACATTCATTTTGTAAGCTTTAATGGCGATGCTAAAAATAAAAACACTACCAGCTTAAATTTTGAAGCTCACGCGATGGGCTTTTTTGGTGGCATGGTTGCTGCGCATATGTCGAAAGACCAAAAGATTGGGGTTATAGCTGCTTATGAGTGGCAGCCTGAAATAGAAGGTTTTTATCAAGGGGCACTGGCTGAAAATAAAAATACACATGTAAGTATAGAATACGTAGGGAATTGGGATGATGAAAAAAAGGCCATTCAATTAGTTGACCGAATGATGGAAGAAGGCGTAGATGTAGTTTATCCTGCTGGGGATGGGTTTAATGTCCCTGTAATCGAAAGGGTCAAGGAACGGGGGCAATATGTTATTGGTTATGTTTCCGACCAATCAGATTTAGGTGAATCAACGGTCTTAACCAGCACCATTCAACAGGTTGATTCTTTATATGTAAAGGTTGCAGAACAATATAATAATCGAAAGTTAAAAGCAGGTAATCTTTCTTTTGATTTTCAGGATAATGTAATATCATTAGGGAAATATAGTCCTTTAGTGAGCAAAGAGTTTATTCGAAAGATGAACAAACAAATAGAGACATATAAAAAAACTGGGAAATTACCAAACTAAATTATCTTAAGGAGATACATATGAGCCACCAAGACAAACAATTACAATTTATGATGATCGCTATGAAATATTTGCCTGAAGCAAAAGAGCAACTCGAAAAGTCTGGAGTCGAACTATCAATGGATTTGATTGAGCCATTTATGAATTTATTTACAAAAGTTATGCAAGAAGCATATGATCTTGGCCGAGAAGAGGCACTTAGTGAAGTAAAACAATAATCAAAGAAGAGCTGCCGCTTATAATTCGGCAGCTTATTTCTTTTTTGAAAAATGGCAAGATTACTACTAGAAAATGAACAAACTAACAATTGGAATGTACATTTGCAGTTGCGAAGAAGTTACAGTTGATTAAATGAGGTCTCATTTGATAAAATTAGTACCAAGTCATAATAATTGATATTAATCTTAGGTATAGAGAATCTTATAAAAATTTAAGGAGATGGAACGATGAAAGCTGGTATTGTTGGAATTGGACGGTATTTACCTGAAAAAATTCTCACCAATCACGATTTGGAAAAAATGATGGATACCTCTGATGAATGGATTCGAACCATGACAGGTATAGAAGAGAGAAGAATCGCATCTGATGATGTGGATACATCTGATATGGCCTTTGCGGCTGCTCAAAAAGCAATTGAGAACGCTGGAATTACCCCTGAAGAGATTGATTTAATCTTAGTCGCTACTGTTACACCAGATTCACCATTTCCATCTGTTGCTTGCAGAATTCAAGAAAGATTAGGGGCTTTTAAGGCAGCGGCAATGGATGTCAGTGCTGCATGTGCGGGCTTTATGTATGGGATTGTAACTGGGAAACAATTTATTGAGACGGAAGTTTATAAAAATGTTCTTGTTGTTGGAGTTGAAAAGCTTTCTAAAATTACTGACTGGAGCGACCGAAATACAGCTGTATTATTCGGAGACGGTGCGGGTGCAGTCGTTCTTGGTCCTGTTTCTGAAAGTCGAGGAATTCTTTCCTTCGAGCTTGGAGCTGATGGCACTGGGTCAAAACACCTTTACCAAGATGAATTTATAATTATGAATGGACGAGAAGTTTTCAAATTTGCAGTTAGGCAAATGGGGGAAAGCTGTATTAATGTGCTTGAAAAAGCAGGACTAACGAAGGATGATGTGGATTTCCTTATACCTCATCAAGCCAACATTCGCATCATGGAAGCATCAAGACAAAGATTGGAGCTTCCAATAGAAAAAATGTCCAAAACGATTAATAAATACGGAAATACCTCAGCTGCATCTATCCCGATTTCAATAGTAGAAGAATTGGAAGCAGGAAAACTTAAAGATGATGACCTCATTGTCATGGTAGGATTTGGCGGGGGATTAACCTGGGGAGCTATTGCAATTAGGTGGGGTAAATAAAAATAGATTTGAATATTAGGAAAAGTTGGTATTGAAAAGGAGATGTACAAATGGAAAAGCGCAGAGTTGTAGTAACAGGCGTGGGAGCGGTGACTCCTCTTGGGAATGATGCTGAAACAACTTGGAAAGGGATTATTGAAGGAAAATCAGGAGTTGGTCCCTTAACAAGAGTAAACGCTGATGAGTATCCTGTAAAGGTAGCAGCAGAGGTAAAAGATTTTAATCCAGAAGTCTTTATGGATAAAAAAGAAGCAAGAAAAATGGATCGGTTTACCCAATTTGCAGTTGCAAGTGCAATAATGGCGGTAAAAGATGCAAATTTAACTATCAATGAAGAAAATTCCCACCGTGTAGGTGTATGGATTGGTTCAGGGATCGGCGGAATGGAAACATTTGAACAGCAATTTGAGATCTTTCAAAAAAGAGGCTATAAACGGGTTAGCCCGTTCTTTGTCCCTATGTTAATTCCAGATATGGCAACTGGCCAGGTATCGATTACTCTTGGTGCTAGAGGATTTAATTCCTGTACAGTAACAGCTTGTGCCACAGGAACAAATTCAATAGGTGATGCCTTTAAAGTAATTCAGCGCGGTGACGCAGATGCTATGATATCTGGCGGTGCAGAAGCACCTATAACGAAAATGTCTGTAGCAGGATTCTGTGCGAACACAGCACTTTCTACAAATCCAGATGCACAAACCGCAAGCAGGCCGTTTGATAAAAACCGCGATGGTTTTGTAATTGGTGAAGGGGCAGGGATCATCGTTCTTGAAGAATTAGAACATGCATTGGCACGTGGGGCTAAAATTTATGCTGAAATCGTAGGATACGGGGCAACTGGGGATGCATATCATATCACTGCTCCAGCACCAGGTGGTGAGGGTGGCGCCCGAGCAATGAAGATGGCCATTCATGATGGTGGATTAAAGCCAGAAGACATGGACTATATTAATGCCCATGGAACTAGTACGGAGTATAATGATAAATTTGAAACACTGGCTGTTAAAGAGGTTTTTGGCGAACATGCTTATAAACTAGCGATGAGTTCAACAAAATCAATGACTGGGCATTTGCTTGGTGCTGCAGGTGGTGTGGAAGCAATTTTTACAGTTTTAGCAATGAGAGATAGCATTCTACCGCCAACTATGAATTATGTAACTGCAGATCCAGAATGTGATTTGGATTATGTTGTAAATGCAGCACGTCCAATGGAAATTAAGACGGCAATGAGTAATTCATTAGGTTTTGGCGGTCATAACGCAACGATTGTCTTTAAAAAATATGAATAATTCACCTACTCGACCAAGCTAACGTGCTTGGTCGATTTTTTGTTGAATGGCTGTGTGATTTCCGCTCCAGGCGCTTCGCTTTCCGCGGGCGGTCCGGGGAGCCTCCTCGTCGCTTCGCTCCTGCCGGGTCTCCCCTGCCCCGTCCTCCCGCAGGAGTCTTCGCGCCTTCCGCTACAATCAACATTGGTACAAATTCAACATTGACCATTAACATTGCCTTTCAAATATTAATCTGTTCTCCAATTGAACGTATCCTTTCAAGATTCATATGATGTTCAGAAGATGGGGTATTTGAGGTGAGCAAAATGGGAATCATTCGAACAGATAAATGGTTAGAAGAGGATTTCAGCAGGCCTATCAAAATCTGTGAAAGGCTTAAGCCATATTTTAATGGGAAATCTACACATGAAATTTATACTCTTTTATTAAACTTTGGAATGTATCGGCCATCCGGAAACTCAAGCAAAAACTTAAGCAATATGGTTGATAACAAGGCATGGAGTCTAGTACATCGATTATTTCAGAAGTATAAAGACAAATGGTCTGGACCTGATGTCCCAATCTTCCTTTTTCCATTAGGACAGTCTGGTGGGATTTTTATGAGGCAGAAGGAGGAGCAAAAAGCTGGGGTTTCATTCCCTGATAAAATGTTTCTATTTCTTTCAGATTTAAAGGACTCAAAAGAAATTGAGGCACTTCTCATTCATGAATACCATCATGTTTGCAGGCTGCAAGCACTTAACAAAAAGATGGAGGACTATACACTGCTCGACTCAATTGTCATTGAAGGTTTGGCAGAATATACCGTATTAAAAAATTGCGGCAAAGAGTACTTAGCCAATTGGGTTCGTATGTATACTGACAAAGAATTATCTATTTTTTGGGATAAATTTATAAAAGAACAGTTAGCTAAGAAAAAAGATGAAAGAATTCATGACCAACTCTTATATGGAGGAGGAAGAATTCCAAAATTGCTTGGATATGCTGCTGGATATGACATTGTTGGCAAGTTTTATGAAAAGAATCATTATTCTACAAAACTATCATTCGCCATCCCGGCAACCGAATATATAAAATGAAAATATTAATATTAGCAATGAAAGCCTATGAATATAGGCTTTTTTTAATAGTATTAAATTGAAAATTACCAATATTCTAAATAAATCTTGCAATTGTAACAATTCTGTAATAGAATTCAAGATACATATAAAGAGAACATTAAAAATAATTCAGCCGCTTTTATGTTCAAATCTTTGAAAATAAAAACCGAAAAATATAAATACTGAGCTAATTATAAAATATACATAAAGCATACCTTGTTAGGGGGGATTCATATTGAGTAATCAGCCACTTTTAGAAATACAAAACCTTCGTACTTCATTCCGTATCCAAGATCAATATTTTGCTGCAGTTGATGATGTAACGTTAACCGTAAAAGAAAACGAAGTGGTTGCCATCGTAGGTGAATCAGGCTGTGGAAAAAGCGCTTTGGCACTTTCGATAATGGGGCTGCATGAAAAGGGACGGACAAAGATAGAAGGAAATGTCAACTTCGGAGGCCGTAACCTCCTTTCACTATCCACTTCAGAGATGAATAAAATCCGTGGAAAAGATATTGGAATGATTTTTCAAGACCCACTTACGGCACTTAATCCATTAATGACCTGTGGTAAACAAATCGAAGAAAGTATGACTTTTCATACGAATTTATCCGGATCAGAAAAAAAACAAAAGGCAATAGAACTATTAAAAAAGGTGGGTATACCAAATCCTGAGCGCACATACAAACAATATCCACATGAATTATCTGGGGGAATGCGTCAACGTGTTGTAATTGCCATAGCGGTAGCCTGTGAGCCGTCGCTTGTCATCGCAGATGAGCCTACAACCGCATTGGATGTTACTATACAAGCTCAAATAATGGACTTGCTAAAAGAACTTCAAAAGCAAATGAAGACTGGGATTATCCTCATCACTCATGACCTTGGGGTTGTTGCTGAAATGGCAGATCGTGTCGCGGTTATGTATGCAGGAGAAATAGTAGAATTAGCAGATGTTGCTACTTTATTTAAGAACCCATTACATCCGTACACTCGGTCACTATTAAATTCCATTCCATCTTCCACAACCGCAAAGGCCAGACTGCACGTCATTAAAGGAATTGTACCTTCACTACAAAAATTACCAAGGCAAGGATGCCGTTTTAAAGATCGAATTGACTGGATGCAAGATCAATCCCATGAAAAAACTCCAATTTTACGAGAAGTAAAGCCAAACCATTTTGTTCGCTGTACATGTTATAAAAACTTTCACTTTTCAGTAAACGGCATGGGGGACAAAAACTATGACATTTCTTAAAATTAATAATCTAAGAGTACACTATCCAATCCGTGGCGGTTTTTTTAGAAGAGTGCTCGCTCATGTAAAAGCTGTAGACGATGTAAGTTTCGAATTAAAGCAAGGAGAAACCTATGGACTCGTTGGTGAATCAGGGTGCGGAAAAACAACAACAGGGAGGACCATTATTGGGCTTAATAAAGCTACATCAGGTGAAATCTCTTTTGAAGGTAAAGAACTAACAAAACTTACCCGGAATGAATTTCATCATTTCCGTAGAGACATTCAAATGATCTTTCAGGATCCTTATTCTTCATTAAATCCCAGAAAACGTGTATTGGATATTGTTGCTGAGCCTTTACGGAATTTTGAAAGACTTTCCCCTGCGGAAGAACGACAAAAAGTTCAGTATTACATAGAAAAAGTTGGATTAAATCCAGAATCCGTTTATAAATATCCTCATGAATTTTCCGGTGGTCAACGCCAACGGATTGGGATTGCCCGCGCACTTACACTAAACCCAAAACTAATTATTGCAGATGAGCCTGTTTCCGCCTTGGATGTTTCAGTTCAGGCCCAAGTATTAAACTTTATGCAGGATATCCAGAAGGAATTTAACTTAACCTATTTATTTATTAGTCACGATTTAGGGATCATTCGGCATATGTGTGACCGGATAGGGATTATGTATGGTGGTCAACTCGTGGAAGAAGGTAAAAGTGAAGAAATATATTCAAATCCATTGCATATTTATACGAAAAGATTAATTTCAGCTATCCCTGACATTAATCCTGAAAACAGAGGAAAGCAAGTGGAACTAAGACGAGAAATAAATACTGAATATAATCATTCGTATGATAAATATTTTAATTCTGAAGGAAAAGTCTATTCATTAAAACCCATTTCTGAGACACACTCAGTTGCACTGCCATAGAGAGGGGATTGAAGAAATTGTTTAAATTTATCTTACGAAGAATCCTAACCATGATCCCTCAGCTATTTATTCTAAGTATTCTTATTTTCATAATGGCAAAAGCAATGCCTGGTGATGCATTGACAGGTCAATTGGTTAGCAATCCAAAGATGGACGCAAAAACCATTCTCGAATTAAAACAAAAATTAGGGATGTTCGACCCTCCCTATGTACAATATGTTAGATGGATAAAAGGACTGGTACATGGCGACCTAGGATTATCCATGATTCATCAAACAAAAGTAACACATTTATTAGCAGGAAGAATGTGGAATACAGTTCTTTTATCCGGAGCCATCCTCATCCTAAGTTATCTAATTTCAATCCCACTTGGAATAGTTGGAGGCAGATGGACTGATTCTTGGGCTGATAAAATGATCGTTGGTTACAATTATTTAACTTTTGCTACGCCATTATTTATCTTGGCGCTTATCGTATTGTTTATTTTTGGATTTATTCTTGGATGGTTTCCAACCAGTGGAAGTGTAGATATTCGGGTAGAAAATGGCACATTTGCTTACTATATGAGCAAGTTGGATCATTTGATTCTCCCGGCGTTTTCAGGAGCAATTGTTAGTACAACCGTAACCATTCAATATTTACGAAATGAAATTATCGATACAAAAATAAAAGATTTTGTAAAAACAGCCAGAGCAAAAGGGGTCAATGAATCAAAGGTTTATACAAACCATATTTTGCGAAATTCCTTTTTACCGATTGCTGCTTTTCTTGGTTATGAAATTGTCTATTTAATTGGCGGATCCGTTTTCTTAGAAACGATTTATGGATACCCGGGAATTGGGCAGTTGTTCGTTTCCTCCATCCTTCAACGTGATTTCAGTGTCGTTACTGCACTTGTTATGATATTTGGTTTAGCTACATTAATAGGAACATTATTATCTGATATCATTTTAAGTGCTGTCGATCCGCGTATCAGGATTGAATAACAGGGATGAGAGGGGGATCATCATGAAAGTCGAATTTACCGGTACAAAAGAACATAAAGTAAAGAAAGAAAAAAGCTCTGGCGCTTTTTCAGTTATGTGGAGAGAAATGGTAAAGGATAAAAAGGCGATTGGGTCGTTGATCCTACTAGGGCTCATTCTTATATTAGTTTATGGAGCTTCTCTTTTGTTAGATCAAGAGAAAATCGTGACAGTAGATTTATTATCGATTTACTCACCTCCATCCTCCGAACATTTACTTGGAACGGATTATGGTGGAAGAGATATACTAGGACAGTTAATCATTGGAGCCAAAAATTCATTTACAATCGGCTTATGTATTACCTTGTTAACCGGTTGTTTCGGCCTTTGTGTAGGAATATGTGCAGGTTACTTCGGTGGAACGGTTGACAATATTATCATGCGAATTATCGATTTTGTTCTTATTCTTCCAACCTTAATGCTAGTTATTGTTTTTGTGACAATCGTACCAGATTACAATGTTTACACGTTTATACTGATTATGAGTGCGTTTTTGTGGACAGGTAAAGCAAGATTAATACGTTCAAAAACTCTTGCTGAAAGAGAACTCGATTATGTCCAAGCTTCCAAAACACTTGGTACACCTAATTGGAAAATCATGTTTCGTGAAGTGCTGCCAAACTTAAGTTCTATTATTATCGTGAATTTAACACTAAATCTTGCTGGAAATATTGGAATTGAGTCTGGTTTAACCTATTTAGGATTCGGTTTACCGGAAAGCACACCAAGCTTAGGGACTCTAGTGAGTTATGCCTCAAATCCGGATGTTCTCCAAAATAAATGGTGGATTTGGTTACCTGCATCATTGCTTATTTTAGTAATGATGTTATGTATAAATTTCATTGGCCAAGCGTTAAAACGTGCAGCCGATGCAAGACAAAGACTAGGATAATAAAGGGGGAAAGGAAGAATGAAGAAAAAATATTTATTCAAGCTTTTCAGTTTCATGGCTTTACTCGTATTAGTTTTATCCGCTTGCAGCAATTCAACAGGCGGGAGCGGTAAGAAAACAGAAACATCAAATGGTAAGCCGAAAGAAAACATTGGGAACTTTCCATTAGTAGTGAAGAATGATAAGAATGCAATAAATGATGGCTCTCTAACCTATGGTTTAGTATCGGATACCCCATTTGAAGGCACTTTAAACTATGCTTTTTATGATGGAAATCCAGATTTCCTCGTTCTTCAATTTTTTGATGAGCCATTATTTTCAACAAATGGAGACTATGAATATACAAATGATGGTGCTGCCACATATGAAATGTCTAAAGACAATAAAACGATTACTGTAAAAATTAAAGACAATGTAAATTGGACTGATGGAAAGCCAGTAACTGCTCAAGACTATGAATATTCATTCCTGGTAATTGGAAATAAGGATTACACTGGGGTCCGATACGGTGACGCCATTATTCAAAGTATTGTAGGAATGAACGAATACCATGAAGGAAAAGCTCAAAATATCTCAGGTATCAAAATTATCGATGATAAAACCCTTTCGATTACATTTACACAAGCAAATCCATCGTTATTAACTGGCTTATGGCCATACGCGCTTCCTAAGCATTACCTAGGTGATGTTGCCATTAAGGACTTAGCAAAGTCGGATAAAATTCATAAAGATCCTATTGGTTTTGGACCGTTTAAAATTAAAAAGATGGTCCCAGGAGAATCCGTTGAATATGAACGTAATGATGACTATTATGCAGGAAAGCCAAAATTAAAGAGCGTTGTATTAAAAGTTGTTAATCCTAAAGTTATTTTACAATCAATGAAAAAAGGTGAAGTTGATATTGCTGAATACCCAGTAGACCAATATGCGGCCGCAAAAGGGTCTAAAAACTTCCAATTCCTTGGAAAAATCGATTTAGCCTACAGTTATATTGGCTTTAAATTAGGTCATTGGGATGCCGATAAGGGTATTAACGTCATGGATAATCCAAAGTTCCAAGACAAACGTTTACGTCAGGCAATGGCTTATGCTTTAGATCAAAAATCAGTCGGTGATAAAATTTACAATGGTTTACGGTTCCCGGCAACTTCATTAATTCCACCTTCCTTCCCTAGTTGGTCTAGCAACAATGCCAACCCAATTGGTTATGACCCAGCAAAAGCAAAAAAACTATTGGATGAAGCAGGTTATAAGGATGTAGATGGCGATGGACTCCGTGAAGATCCGAAAGGTGAAAAATTTCATATCAATTTCTTGGCAATGAGTGGAGGAGATGCAGCTGAACCACTAGCAAAATTCTATATTCAATCATGGAAAAATGTTGGTTTAGATGTATCTCTTAATGATGGCCGTTTAGCAGAATTCAACTCATTCTATGATATGGTTCAGAACGATGACCCTAAAGTAGAGGTTTTCCAGGCTGCATGGAGCACAGGTACCGATGTTGATCCATACGGACTATATGGTAAAGATGTACCATTTAACTTCTCACGTTTTATTAGTGAGAAAAACGATCAGTTATTAGCTGATGGTCATTCCGAAAAAGCATTTGACCATGATTACCGTAAGAAAGCCTACGAAGATTGGCAAAAATTCATGAACGATGAAATGCCGGTAATTCCAACATTGTTCCGTTCAGTAATTACCTCGGTTAATAATCGTGTAACAGACTATTCAGTGGATCCAAAAGATAGCAGCTTTGTATGGTCTAAAGTTGGTGTCTCAAGCAAGACTCCAGATGTAGAATAATAATATAGAAAGAGATGATCTTCATTTAGGATCATCTCTTTTTTTTGTCAAAACACAATTAGGGAAAATATTATTATGTTATCTGGAGCAAAATATATATAAAGGAATAATTTAACTTATGTCTGCCCATACTGATTGACAAATAGTTTCTTGAAGTGAGGGGATGTACGATGTTGTATCTTCATGATGTTTGGGTAAATTGGTTTGAAGGTGAAGAAAACGGTTATAATGTTTGCCACTTTCATGAATGGCGTAAGGATGACGGAGTGGAACTATTAGATCAGGTTCCACTGTTAAAAGTCGAACCTATTCTATTTAACTATATTGAAAATGATTTGTCAGAGTTACCTCAACAACTTCTAGATGATATTTATCAAAAAGCATACTTAAGGAAAAATCATGAAAGAGTCCAGTTAGATTATTGCTTTGTGGTAACAGATGGGGTAGGGATACTTGCCATTGATACAATTGGATATAATATCCCAATAAGGAAAAGCAGACTAATCCCAAGACAGGAACAGCTTGTGTATGAAATGATTGGGACACATGATGCCCAGAAATATCATTTCTATCAACAGCCAAGAACGAAAGATTTCCATATTCTCTCCCCAGAACCAGAACTAATGAGAGGATTAACCCGAAAAGAACGACAATTAAAACAACTGTTATTTATGGCGCTTGATCAACTTCTTTCATCTAATAATGAAGCAGAGATTCGCTATTGGTTCACCGAGTGGTGCCCAGAACAGTATTCCACCATTCAAGAGCTGAATTTTGAAGAAGCTTGGGAACAGTTGTTTGACGAAGCAAAATACGGCTGGTCCAAAAAGCACGAGACATTTTGTGAAAATTTAATTAAAGGTCAGCCATTTTTTGAAAAACTATGGGAAATGGAACATGGTCCAAAAGTAAACTAAAAGCCTGACCCAAAAGGTGTGTCACATATACCTTTTGTGGATCAGGCTTTTTTGTATTTATCTCCTTTTTCTTCCAAGCCCCATTGCACGTTCCATTTTCTTTAGTGTTTTTGTAGCAACAAGGTTTGCTTTTTCAGCACCGCGGTCTAAAATATCATCAAGCTCAGACGATTCCATTAAATGAAAATACTTTTCTTGAATCGGCTTAAAGAAATTTACAACTACTTCTGCTAAATCACCTTTGAAATCCCCATAGCCTTTACCATGATACATTTCCTCAAGCTCTTGAATCGATTGTCCTCCTAATATGGAATAAATGGATAAAAGATTTGAAATACCAGGTTTATTTTCCTTGTCTAGTTTTACGATTCCTTCCGAATCGGTTACAGCACTTTTGATTTTTTTCTCCATTTGTTTTGGATCGTCCAAAAGCGTAATGGATGCTTTTTGATTTGGATCAGATTTGCTCATTTTTTTCGTAGGCTCTTGGAGTGACATAATACGTGCGCCAACCTTAGGAATACTAATTTCAGGAATGGTTAGAATGTCATTGTATTTTTTATTAAATCTTTCTGCTAGATCTCGGGTTAATTCTAAATGCTGCTTTTGATCTTCTCCAACTGGAACAAGATCTGTGTTATACAATAAAATATCTGCTGCCATCAGCGGTGGATAAGTTAACAAACTTGCGGAAACAGCTTCTTTCCCAGCTGATTTATCTTTAAATTGAGTCATTCTTTCTAATTCTCCGATATATGAAACACATTGCATCATCCATCCTGCCTGAGCATGTGCAGGGACTTCCGATTGAATAAATAAGGTTGCTTTTTCCGGATCAATTCCTACTGCGAGATACAATGCAGCTAAGCTGCGAATGTTTTTACGAAGAGTCACCGGATCTTGTGGAACGGTTATTGCGTGCTGATCAACGATACAAAAGAAGCAATTGTAATCATGCTGTAAGTCCACGAATTGTTTCAATGCTCCAATATAGTTCCCAAGTGTAATCGTTCCACTCGGCTGAATTCCTGAAAATATTGTTTTCATTTCATTTCCTCCTAAAAAATCTAAATAAAAAACCATTCATCCCTAAAAACAATAGGGACGAATGGTTTCGCGGTACCACCCTAAATTACTCAAAATGAGTCACTCAGTTCCATAATCAATTAATGGGTTGATTAGGATTCCTTATTAACGCAAGGAAAACGTCTACTCCTACTATTGGTTCCAAAAATGGAAGGGTTCAGAAAGAAGCTCCAAAGTCCATTCAGTACTTTTTCGTGTTTGTTTCCACCAACCACAAACTCTCTGCATCGAAAAATAGTACATACTACTCTTTATCATCGCTTTATTGCCATTATTCATTTACTCACATTATAAATGAAGTGCATATTTAATTTCAAGTCAGCAAAAAATAATAGGCGAAGAGGGCAACTAGCATCAAAGCCCCATTCACAATTCCATTAAATAGAAGCGGTTTTTGATTTATGGTAACAAGCTCTGATAATCCCGGGATTTCATCAAATTTTTTGTGCTTATGTCCCCTTGAAAATGCAAGTGTAAAGGATCTTGAAATGACATCATAAAATCCACTATTGATTGTATATACCAGCAAGGAGGTTAAAATGAAAGCGGCTGAGATGTAAAAAGATATATTGATATAGCTTAATAATGAAATTTTATGATTGAAAATAAAGGACAAGACAAAAATGGAAAGTTGTGTAAACGCTACCATTAATATTCTTTTTCTAAGAATTGAATTCACATGCAAACCTCCAAAACATTGATTTAATAAGAAAAACATAGCTATATTATACCCAAAAATCACAATAAGTCTAAATTATAACACAGGAAATTGTAATGTTTACGTAAAGGTTGTTTCTAATCTGTAAATTAATTTTCAAAAAGTAATGTACAATTAGTTGAAAATATGTATAATAGAGAATGTAGTAATTTTTCAGAATAATAGAAAAGGGAGGTCTACTAGTGAAGAAATCTAAACTTTCACTACTACTAGTACTATCACTAGTTCTTAGCATGTTCCTAGCAGCTTGCTCTGGCGGTAAGGACACAAGCAAGGATACTAGCAAAGACACAGGCAAGGACAAAGGCGCTGCAACAGAGCAATTAGCAGACACTCAAGAACTTAATGTTTTAGAATCTGCTGAAATTCCATCATTGGATAGTGTTATGAACCAAGACGTTCTTGGTGGTACCATTTTAGGAGCAATTAACGAAGGTCTATACCGTTTAGATCCAGACCAAAAGGTTATCCCAGGTGTTGCTGACGGTATGCCAACTTATAATGATGACAAAACAGTTTTAACAATTAAATTGAAAAAAGATGCAAAATGGTCTAACGGAGACGCTGTAACTGCAGAAGACTTCGTGTTTGCATGGCAACGTGCAATCGATCCAAAAACTGCTTCTCCTTACGGTCCATACTTCATGATGGGCAAAATCAAAAACGCAACTGAAATTACTGAAGGTAAAGCAAAACTTGAAGACTTAGGAATTAAAGCGATTGACCCTAATACATTAGAAATCACTTTAACAGGTCCAATTCCTTACATTGAGTCTTACCTAACATTCTCATTGTTCTACCCTCAAAATAAAAAGTTCGTTACTGAAAAAGGCGCAGACTTTGCAAAGGATGCTGCTAACCTAGTATACAACGGACCATTCAAAATGACTAAGTGGGATGGCCCAACTGCAACTGAATGGGTAGTTGAAAAGAACGAAACTTATTGGGATGCAAAAAATGTAACTTTAACAAAAATCAATTTTAACGTATCAAAAGATGGTCAGGCTTCTGCTAACGCATTCACAGCTGGCGAAACTGATATCACACCAAAGCTTTCACAAGCTGCAATTCTTTCACAATTTGAAGGAACAAAAGATTTACTTCGTTACCAAGAGCCATCAATTTGGTGGTTAAAAATGAATGAAAAGATTCCTGCTTTGAAAAACAAGAACATCCGTAAAGCTATCGCTTTGTCTGTTGATAAAAAAGCTTTAGTTGACGATGTATTAGCAAACGGTTCAATCGCTGCTGACTTCTTAGTACCAAAAGATTTTGCATTCTTAGATGGTAAAGACTTCCGTGATACTGCTGGAACTTACCTAAAAACTAATAAAGAAGAAGCTAAAAAACTTTGGGAACAAGGGTTAAAAGAACTTGGTCTTAAAGAAGTTTCTCTAGTTTATGTTGGACAAGACACTGAAGCAGCAAAAACAACTGATGCTTTCATTAAAGACCAATTAGAGAAAAATCTTCCTGGATTAAAGCTAACGATTGAAAGCGTACCATTCAAAATCCGTATCGCTCGTGAAGATAAAGAAGATTATGGCTTATTAATGGGCGGTTGGGGTCCAGACTATGCAGACCCTATGACTTTCATGGATCTTTGGGTAACTGGCGGAGGCCAAAACCATATGGATTATGGTAACCCAGAATTTGACAAACTTATTAATGCGTCAAATAAAGATTTAGCTCTTAAACCAAAAGATCGTTGGAAAGCTCTTCAAGATGCTGAAAAAATCTTGTTAGAAGACGATGCTGCAATCACACCATTATACCAACGTTCTGCTAACCTTTTAGTAAATCAAAAGGTTAAAGGATTTGCTCACCATGCATTTGGTGCAGAATATAGTTACCAATGGATTAAACTCCTTAAGTAGTAGCTAGACCCAATCAAATAGAAAGAGAGTATATTGGAAAAATATACTCTCTTTTTACCTGTATCAGAATTGTCGAAAAATGTCGAATATTTCACAAATTAGGAGGTGTAGGCATGGCTAAATATTTATTGCAGCGTGTTATCTATATGTTAATTACACTTTTAATTGTAGCATCTGTTACCTTTTTCCTCATGAAGCTTATTCCAGGTAGTCCCTTTAATAACTTTGAAAAGCTTACGGAAGTTCAACGCAACATTTTGCTTGATAAGTACAATTTAAATGACCCCGTGCCCGTTCAATATTTACACTATATGGAAAATATGGTGAAGGGTGATTTGGGGATCTCCTTCCAATTTGATAATACCCCTGTTACAGAACTTCTTGCAAACCGAATTGGTCCTTCTGCGACATTAGGTTTTGAAGCTATGCTTTTTGGTTCAATTATTGGTATTTTTCTAGGTGTTCTTGCTGCTTTAAAGCAAAATACTTGGGTTGATTATGGTTCTACTTTTTTAGCGGTTGTTGGTAAATCGGTTCCGTCATTCATTTTTGCTGGTTTGCTTCAATATTACGTAGCCGTTAAATTAGGGTGGCTTCCAGTTATGTTTTGGAGGGGTCCAGAATATACCATCCTTCCAACGATAGCTTTAGCTATGTTCCCAATTTCTATCGCAGCACGATTTATGCGAACTGAAATGATTGAAGTATTGGGCTCGGATTACATTACCCTTGCAAAGGCAAAAGGCGCCAGCTTTTGGCAAATTAGCATAAAGCATGCTTTAAGGAATGCCTTAATTCCGGTTGTTACCGTTCTTGGTCCTCTAGCAGTCAGCTTAATGACAGGATCATTAGTAATTGAAAGAATTTTTGCTATTCCTGGTTTAGGGGAACAATTTGTAAAGTCAATCAGTGTCAACGACTACCCTGTAATCATGGGAACAAATATTTTATTTGCAGTGTTGTTTGTCGTCATTATCTTAGTTGTTGATATCCTTTATGGAATTATTGACCCACGTATCCGTATTTCGGGGGGGAAGACTAAATGATTAACAAAGAAACTTTAATTTCTAAAGACATGTTTGCACCCGCACTTGTCGACCCTTCGAAAAGTGAAAAAATCTCTAAGCCAAGCTTAAACTTCTGGCAGGATTCATGGCTCAGGGTTCGCAAAAATAAGGGGGCTGTATTCAGTCTTGTAGTACTTGTAATTTTAATTGTCATGGCATTTGTTGGACCATTAATTACACCATATGCATATGACACGCAAACAACGAAGCATAATAACCTTCCGCCACGGATTCAAGGGCTAGAGAATGTCCATTGGCTTCCGTTTGATGGAACTTTATCAAGAAGAGATGGCACTGAATATAACGCCTATGAAGTACGAAAGGTAGATGCCTATTATTGGTTCGGTACTGATAACCTAGGCCGCGACTTGTTTGCTCGTACATGGAAAGGTACTCAAGTCTCCTTATTTATTGCATTCATGGCAGCATTAATTGATATGTTGATTGGTGTATCATATGGTGCTATATCAGGATATATAGGCGGTAAATTGGATAGTTTTATGCAGCGGATAATTGAAGTAATCGTTGGTATACCGAACTTAATTGTCGTTGTACTCATGATTCTAGTCCTAAAACCGGGGATTATTCCAATTATTATCGCCCTGACAATTACTGGATGGACTAGTATGGCGCGTGTTGTTCGTGCCCAAGTATTGAAATTTAAAGGTCAGGAATTTGTACTTGCAGCTAAAACTCTTGGAGCATCGAATAGCTCGATTATATTCAAGCATATGATTCCGAACATGTTTGGAGTAATTATTATTAATACAATGTTTTCTATTCCAAATGCAATTTTCTTTGAAGCATTCTTAAGCTTTATTGGGTTAGGACTTCAAGAGCCAAATGCTTCATTAGGTACATTAGTAAATGATGGATTTAAAGCAATGATTGCTTTTCCATATCAAATGATTATTCCGTCTGTTATGATTGCATTAATTATGGTTTGTTTTAACCTAGTAGCTGATGGATTACGTGATGCGCTAGATCCAAAAATGCGTGATTAGAAGGCAGGTGAATGGTAGTGGAGAAAGTATTACAAGTAAAAGATTTAAATATATCGTTTCACACTTTTTCAGGTGAAGTAAAAGCGATTCGTGGCGTTAACTTTGAGTTATATAAAGGGGAGACGCTTGCAATTGTGGGTGAATCAGGTTCAGGTAAATCAGTAACTACAAAATCAATTATGCGTCTGCTTCCAGAGCATAATTCTGAAATAAAAAGTGGTGAAATCTTATTTGACGGAAAAGATTTAACAAAATTAAAAGATAAAGATATGCAAAAAATTCGTGGTAAAGATATTTCGATGATATTCCAGGATCCGATGACTTCTTTGAATCCGACAATGAAAATCTCTAATCAGATAATGGAACCGTTAATTAAACATCAAAACATGAGTAGACATGCTGCGAAAGAAAGAGCGGTTGAATTATTAAAATTAGTTGGGATTCCAAAGCCGGAGATTCGTGTTAATCAATATCCACACCAATTTTCTGGTGGGATGAGGCAAAGGGTTGTTATCGCTATTGCATTGGCATGTAATCCGAAAGTTCTTATTGCCGATGAACCGACAACAGCGCTGGATGTAACCATTCAAGCACAAATTCTTGAATTAATGAAGGATTTGCAGAAAAAAATTGATACATCGATTATTTTCATCACTCATGATCTGGGTGTTGTTGCCAATGTAGCTGATCGGGTCGCAGTTATGTATGGTGGGAAAATTGTCGAAATTGGAACTGCTGATGAGATTTTCTACAATCCACAGCATCCATATACTTGGGGATTAATCAGTTCAATGCCAGACATGGAAACTGATGATGAGGAGTTATTCTCTATACCAGGTACGCCACCTGATTTATTAGACCCTCCTAAGGGTGATGCCTTTGCTCCGCGTAATCCATATGTCATGAAGATTGACTTAGAGCAGGAGCCGCCGTTTTTCAAAGTGTCTGATACACACTATGCTGCGACATGGCTTTTGCATCCGGATGCACCAAAGGTTGAACCGCCTGATGCTGTAAAGAGACGTCAAAATCAATATTTAGGAACCACTGGTGTGGGTGTTGGGGCAGGAAGTCAATTCCCTGGAATTAAGGAGGGAAAATAAATGGCTGAAAAGAAGAAACTATTAGAAATAAAAAATTTAAAGCAATATTTTAATGAAGGTAAGGCAAATGAAGTAAAAGCAGTAGATAATGTTTCGTTTGATATTTATAAAGGCGAAGTAATGGGGCTTGTTGGCGAGTCAGGCTGTGGGAAATCAACTACTGGTCGAACTATTATCCGTTTATATGATGCTACGGGCGGAGAAGTTTTATATGACGGTGTTGATGTTCACGGCAGGAAATCTAAAAAACAGTTAAAAGAGTTTAACCGGAAAATGCAAATGATTTTTCAGGACCCATATGCATCTTTAAACCCAAGATTAAAAATTGCCGATGTAATTGCCGAGGGAATTGATATTCATGGGTTGGCAAAATCGAAAGAAGACCGGATGAATCAGGTTTATGAATTGTTAGAGACTGTTGGTTTAAATAGGGAACACGCTAACCGTTACCCTCATGAATTTTCTGGTGGTCAGCGCCAGCGTATTGGTATTGCTCGTGCTCTTGCCGTTCAACCTGAGTTTATCATTGCGGATGAGCCAATCTCCGCTTTGGATGTTTCAATTCAAGCTCAAGTTGTTAATTTAATGAAAAAGCTCCAAAGTGAAAAAGAATTGACGTACCTTTTTATTGCACATGATCTTTCCATGGTAAAATATATTAGTGACCGTATTGGTGTAATGTATTTTGGTAAAATGGTCGAGCTTGCACCTGCGGATGAATTATACAGAAACCCTCTTCATCCGTATACACAATCATTATTATCAGCCATTCCGGCTCCTGATCCGATCAGTGAAAGAACTCGCAGACGTAAATCCTATGATCCTGCTAGTCATAATTATCAGGATAATGAGGCTGTTGAATTTAGAGAAGTTACACCTGGACACTTTGTTCTCTGTTCTGAGAGAGAATATAAACAATATCTAGCACAAAGTAAACATTAAAAAAAAACGATCTCGAGTTTGAGATCGTTTTTTCATAAATCATTTTCTATTTCCACCGACATTTTTCCAACCAGTTTGATATTTAGCACCTCGGTCTGTAAATTCAGTGCGGCGTTTACCACCAAAAACCTTCTCTCCAAAACTGTTTGTTATAACACCCATTAGGGCCGTAATCCCAACAATTAATAAAGCAACCATCGTTAAATCAGTTATGTAACCACCCATGTTATACCCTCCATTTTTACTAACAAAAATTGAATCTGCAAAAAAAAATGACTATCCCCTTACTCTATATTGTAAAAGAATTAACAAAGTATGAAAAGAGGAAAATCACTTAACTTGATGAAAGTTTAGTGGAATTATGTATGCGTTTTCATTTCCAGTAACTTAATTGAGAATAACTTTGTAATTTTTTATGGTAGGTGTCTTAAGGTTGGGAAATTTCACCTAAAGTTCATAAAGGGCCCTCAAAAAGGAAGACTTAAGATACGAACATTATTAAAGGAAGAATAGTTGCTAATAAAAAAAATCGTTGAGAAAAAGTCACTATTTTTGAAACTTTTACATGTATTATTCGTCTAATAATATGAAACAGATAAAATTGTAGCTCTTATTGTGATTTAACAATTTTTTAAAAAAGGATATCCTTTTTAGAAACAGTGGTGTATAATAAATGATATAAATTCCTTATTTATAATAATTTTAATTATTAAAGCTTCTGTTTTTTTATACTATGACTTATTCTTGATATCTATATAAACTTAATTCGTAAATTAAAGAGGAGTGTGGAGAATAAATGGTAACATTATACACTTCACCAAGTTGTACATCATGTCGCAAAGCAAAATCATGGTTAGAAGAGCATGAGATCCCATACAAAGAAAGAAATATCTTTTCTGAACCTCTTTCAATGGAAGAGATAAAGGAAATTCTTCGTATGACAGAGGACGGAACTGATGAGATTATTTCCACCCGATCAAAAACTTTTCAAAAACTAGATGTAAATTTAGATACCATGCCTCTTCAAGATTTATTTAAATTGATAAAAGAAAATCCAGGCCTCCTAAGACGTCCAATAATAATAGATGAAAAGCGTTTACAGGTTGGATACAATGAAGATGAAATTAGACGTTTCTTGCCAAGACGAGTGAGGACATTCCAATTACGTGAAGCACAACGAATGGTTAATTAAATAATTAGGCCTTCTTCTAAAGAAGGTCTTTTTTACATTAGGAATGTTTGTTTTTCTGGGTTAAATTTGTTATAATAAAAGGAATATCCTATTCATTTTATCCCGAATAAATAGGCTTATAATTGATTTTTTTAATTTAGATTTTTTTATTTCCCTTATTAGTTCTTTTGTCATAAAATGAAAGTGCAAGAGTATTTACTTTTTTGAAAGTGATTATTGAATAAACCTTTTTATTTGAGTAAATGCTAATTGGCATTATCTGCTGGGGGTATTTAGTCCCTTCAATATCGACAATGGAAGGGAGAGGTAAAGTTGGAGATTGAACGCATAAATGAAAATACAGTAAAATTTTATATTTCCTACGGTGATATAGAAGAAAGAGGATTTGATCGCGAAGAAATTTGGTACAATCGCGAACGTAGTGAAGAACTCTTTTGGGAAATGATGGATGAAGTTCATGACGAAGAGGAGTTTGTCGTCGAAGGACCCCTTTGGATTCAAGTTCAAGCTCTAGACAAGGGTTTAGAGGTCCTTGTTACAAGAGCCCAGCTTTCAAAAGATGGCCAAAAGTTCGAGCTCCCCATCCCTAATGATAAACTAAAGGATTTACCAGTAGACGATAAAATTGACGAGCTCTTAGATCAGCATTTCAATTCAAATCATGGTGATGAAGACGAGATTTTACTCGAAGAAGTGACTTTGGAGTTTATCCTCGCCTTTAAAGACTTTGAGGATGTCATTATGTTATCGAAGCGTTCTGGATTGGACGATTTAGTAACCAAGTTATATCACTTTGAAGGAAAATACTATTTATATACTGAATTTCCGGAAGATTTATTTGAAGAAGATGAAATTGATGACATTTTAAGTATATTACTTGAGTATGGTTACGAGACACAACTAACTATTCATCGGATTCAAGAATATGGAAAAGAAATAATTTCTGAAAATGTTTTTGAAACATTGCGAGAACATTTTAGCTAAACAAGTACCGATTTCAGTATTGAAATCGGTATTTTACTATGATTTAAATTTGGATCTTCTGGCAGGTGAGGACACTGAAAAACACTGTAAGGGTTGTGGCCTTTCTTTTAATACTATCCACACTATTGTTTTTCTTTAAGGGTCAATTGGAAAGTGGGATACTTGGCTTCTTAAGCGTTTTAATATCGCTTTCAGTCATTTTTATTGGCTTTGTTATCTTTTTAGAAAACCGT
The DNA here is from genome assembly GCF_050477905.1 of Neobacillus pocheonensis. Lineage (NCBI taxonomy): Bacteria > Bacillati > Bacillota > Bacilli > Caryophanales > Bacillaceae > Neobacillus > Neobacillus pocheonensis. Next base: position 41,174 of record NZ_JBCNAD010000038.1, read on the forward strand.
CATCCAACCCAAACCATTACCTGGCTTGTTGTATTAGGAAGCTTTCCTCTCGTCGGGTTTATCTTTTACCTCCTTTTTGGTCGTAATTACCGCAAGGAGAAGATGTTCAGAAAAAAATATTTCCTTGATAAACAAGCCTTTCTTACTATTGAGGGGGAAAATGATCCAAGAAGTGAAGAAAAGCTTAATCTCTTGGGTGAGCATCATGGAAAACTATTTACTTTAGCTCAAAAACTTGGTAATAGCCCCATTTCCTTCGATACTTCAACAAAAATATTAACAAATGGGGTAGAAACGTTTCATCATATCATCGAACAATTAAAAAAAGCTAAACATCATATTCATTTAGAATACTATATCGTACGCCATGATCATATTGGTCAGGAAATTAAAAATATTTTAATCGAAAAAGCGCAACAAGGAGTTAAGGTGCGATTTTTATATGATGCTGTAGGTTCTTGGCAGCTTTCAAAAGGATACATTAATGATTTGAAAAATTCCGGAATTGAAACAGTTTCCTTTGGACCGGTTAAGTTGCCTTTTTTAAATAATAAATTCAATTTCCGTAATCATCGTAAAATCATTGTTATTGACGGAACAATCGGCTTTGTTGGGGGATTGAACATTGGTGATGAATATTTAGGCAGAGACAAAGAAATTGGTTTTTGGCGTGATACACACTTAATGTTAAAAGGAGAAGCTGTTCGAACTTTACAACTCATTTTTCTTCAGGACTGGTATTATATGACCAATCATAGTTTTTTAACTGCAGAATACTTATCCCCACAAAATGATTTTAAAAGCCACGGTGGTGTTCAGCTTATTGCCGGGGGTCCTGATAATGAATGGAGTGTAATTAAAAATATCTTTTTCTCGATGATTGCTGCGGCCAAAAAATCTGTTTGGATCGCTTCACCCTATTTTATTCCAGATGAAGATATTTTTTCAGCTATAAAAGTTGCGGCATTAAGTGGAATTGATGTAAGGCTGCTCGTTCCGAATCGGCCAGATAAACGGATTGTATTTCATGCATCCAGATCCTATTTTCCTGAGCTACTAGAAGCAGGGGTAAAGGTATACGAATATGAGCGAGGTTTTATGCATAGTAAAATTGTCATTGTTGATGATGAACTTGCATCCATTGGCACGTCTAATATGGATATGCGAAGCTTTCATTTAAATTTTGAGGTCAATGCTTTCTTATTTAGGACAAAAAGCACACAAAAATTAGTTGCAGAATATACTAATGATCTTAAATCTTCCAAGCAGCTTGATTTACAAACCTTTGAACAGAGACATATTGGTTTTAGATTACTAGAATCAACAGCCCGATTGCTTTCTCCGCTTTTATAATATTGATAATGAGGAACTCGTCGACTGACGAGTTTTTATTTATGTAAAAAAGAGGTTTTTGACGAAATTTGGCGAATATTTTTATGTGAAAGGAGGAGAAACCATTGTTAACTGCAAATACGAAATCAGGTAAAAAAATTTCTCTTGGATATAATTATAGAAAGGAAACTCTTATTTCCCTTCGGAATAATGAAGAATTTCTTTGCCCAATATGTGGGGAAAGTGTTTGTCTAAAATTAGGGGATCAACGAATTTTTCATTTTGCTCATCAAAGAGGTGGGACTTGTAGAGAGGTATTTGAGAATGAAACTATAAACCATATGGAAGGGAAGCGACAACTTTTTCAATGGCTTTTAGGGCAAAAAGTTCCTGCGGTCTTAGAGTTTTATGACAAGGCAATAGGGCAGCGCCCAGACATAATGTTTATTTATAGGGGTAAGAAGTTCGCATTGGAATATCAATGTTCCCCATTACCAGAAAAGGATTTTATCAAGAGATCTAATACTTACATTACACATGAATATATTCCACTTTGGATTATCTCTGCCAATCATATCCATCGAAAAAGAATTAATATCATGGCATTCTCCAATTTTGATTATTTATTTTTACGGAATACTCCATTAGAAAATTACTATATTCCATCGTATTGCCCCGAAAGAAGACAATTTCATATCCTAGAATCAATTCATCCCATTTCAATAAAAAATGCTTTCGTTCAACATTCTATATTTCCACTTAATCAATTAAGTCTAGAAGGACTTTTAGAGCCTAAATTATTATCGAATCTAAATAGTGAAAACTGGGGTAAAGAAATGGATTCGTTTATTATTAATTGGATGCTCCATCCTAACCCCAAGCAAAAAAATTTTCTAAATGAGGTCTATAATCGAGATCTGAACATGTTTTTACTGCCACCTGAAATTGGCCTTCAAATTCCTCATTCAGTCCTAATTCAAACACCTCCTATTATTTGGCAAACCTATTTATTTCTTGATGTGCTTGCAGACAAAAGGCCAAACGATATTCTAACACTTAAGGAAATAAACTTTCATTTCAAAAAAAGGGTCTACAGAAAGGAAATTGTTCTTCGAAAATTGCCGCTGTTAGATTCACTCCATCCAATCACTGCAGAGATTTCCTATTTACGATGTTTAGCTAAGCTTGGAATATTATCCGAACATGGAGAAAACAGTTTTAAATTAGAGAGAAAAATAATGATTCCAAGGTCAAATCGAGAAAGAGAAGAAGCAAAGCTAGGCTTCCATCAAAAATATCTATATATGCTAACGAAACAATAAATGAAATGTGCGCAATGGGCATAATATAGAGTGGAAATTGGTTTCTTTTCTAAACCTGAAAAGAGGAAATTGGAAGGATTAGGAGAATATAAATTTAGAATGAATTTTTCGTCAAAAAGAATGGAGGATAAATGATGGCAAATGAGGCAGCAGTAAAATCGCTACCAACAAGAAGTGAGATTTCAGTTGAGGATACATGGAGATTAGAAGATATCTTTGCAAGTGATGAGGAATGGGAAAAAGAGTTCCAAGCTGTAAAAAGTCAAATTGGCGGTATTAAAGAATTTGAGGGTAAATTGGGTGAGAGTGCTGAGACCTTTTATAAAGCCCTTCAATATCAGGATAAATTGCTCGAGAGAATAGGAAAGCTTTATACATATTCCCATATGAGATATGATCAGGATACAACAAACTCCTTTTATCAGGGCTTAGACGATAGAATGAAAGCTCTATATTCCCAAGCTGGCAGCCAACTTGCCTATATTGTACCTGAAATTTTAGCGATTGAAGAAAGCAAAGTAACTGGTTTTTTAAAGGAAAAGCCAGAATTAAAGCTTTATGAACATGCAATTGCGGAAATTAATTTACAGAGACCACATGTTCTGACTGCTGAGCAGGAGGCATTGCTTGCAGAAGCAAGTGAAGTAATGGATGCTTCTAGTAATACATTTGGTATGCTGAATAATGCTGACTTAGAGTTTCCATCAATCAAAGATGAAAATGGGGAAGAAGTAGAAATTACTCATGGCCGCTATATTCGCTTTTTGGAAAGCAAAGATCAGCGGGTAAGACGTGATGCCTTTAAAGCAGTCTATAAAACATATGGAAATTTTAAAAATACTTTCTCTAGTACTTTGAGCGGCAATGTGAAAAAAGATAATTTTAATGCAAGAATTAGGAAATATGATTCTGCAAGACATTCAGCTCTTTCGGCTAACAATATTCCTGAAAGCGTCTATGATAACCTTGTTAATACAGTTACAGATAACCTTCATTTATTACATCGATATGTAAAGCTGCGCAAAAAGGTTTTAGGCTTGGAAGAGCTTCATATGTATGATTTGTACACACCGCTTGTGAAAGATGTAAAAATGGAGATTAAATACGACGAAGCAAAGGATTTAGTTATTAAGGGATTGGCGCCATTAGGTGAGGAATATTCTAAAATCTTACAAGAAGGTTTTGAAAACCGCTGGGTCGATGTTCATGAAAATAAAGGTAAACGCAGTGGAGCCTATTCTTCAGGAGCATATGGCACCCATCCATATATTCTCATGAATTGGCAGGATAATGTGAATAATCTATTTACTCTTGCTCATGAGTTTGGCCATTCCGTGCACAGCTATTACACTAGAAAATCACAGCCATATCCGTATGGAAACTATTCGATCTTTGTGGCTGAAGTCGCTTCGACTTGTAACGAAACACTTTTAAATGATTATTTATTAAAAACAATTGATGATGAACAAAAAAGGATTTACTTATTAAATCATTATTTAGAAGGTTTTAGAGGAACTGTTTTCCGCCAAACAATGTTTGCTGAATTTGAACACTTAATTCATCAAAAAGCACAAAATAATGAAGCCTTAACGGCCGATTCCCTAACGGAGAGCTACTATGCTTTAAATAAAAAATATTTTGGTGACGAGGGTATTGTGTTAGATGAGGAAATTGGATTAGAATGGGCAAGAATTCCACATTTCTATTACAATTATTATGTTTACCAATACGCAACCGGCTTCAGTGCTGCCACTGCCTTAAGCAAGCAAATTTTAGAAGAGGGAGAACCGGCGGTAAAACGTTATATCGAATTTCTAAGTGCAGGTAGTTCGGATTACCCGATTGAAGTGTTAAAGAAAGCGGGAGTCGATATGACCAGTGCTGACCCAATTAAAAATGCATGTAAGGTATTTGAAGAAAAACTAAACGAATTAGAGCAGTTGTTATCATAATAAAAAAAGGGATGGTGCCAATGTGGCGCCATCCCTTTAAAATCCTCTAAATCGTTTTCGGTCATTAAGATAAAATATAAAAATAAAAATGGATACAAACAAAATCGGAGTACTAAGTAAAATCGGAAATATTTTAAGTAATGCAAGAAGATGAAGGAAAAAAGCGATCAAAATAAAAAAAATCATAACGATAAAAGGAAATTTGTCCAAAACGATTTCCACCTTTTAAAAGAGATTTAATACTAAGTCTATTGTCCATTTCATGAATTTATTACTTTTTGACAATAATGTGAAATAACACACAAACTCATTGTCAGTCTGTTGGCCACCATGCTATATTTAATACGTGAAGTTGATCACTACAAACATATACCCCTTTGTTTGACCGTGAAAAATTTCTCCCATCCCCTTTGTTCGTATTAATAAAAAATGCCTTGCAGCCGTAAAAACTGCAAGGCATTTTTATTTATTGTTCAACTATAAAACTGTCGGAATTTTATAACCAACAGTTTTATTCTTCGATATATCTCCAAAACGTTCCATATTTTGCTGGTATTTGTTCGACTATTTGCTTTAATAGAAGTTTTTTCATTTCTTTTTCAATCTGTGAAATGGACATATTATATACGACAGCAATTTCCTTCGAAGCAACAAATTTAAAAAACTTTAAAAAAGTCTCTAACGGTGGAGGGGATGATTGGATCGGCTTTTCCGTCATCATTTCCTCTAAAATTTGAACATAAACCTCATATGGATAGGTACCAGTTATCTTTATTCCTTCATCCTCGACATTTTCATTAAAAAATACTAAGGTTGGAATTTCTTGAACATCCATTTCTGAAGTAATCTTTAAATCACATTGAAAGGCTTTTGCGGCACTTTCAGAGTGCATGTCATTAGTGAATTCTTCTATATCAAGCCCGGCTCTTTGGGCACAATGCTTAAGAACTTCTAAATCTGAAATATTCCTCTTCTCTAAAAATAATACTTCTTGTACTTTACGTAAGAAACGGATTCCAGCACGTCTCCCTTGTAATTCTGCCGCTTTTAAGGCAATGGAAACATTATATGGAGTATTGATCGGATTTTCTAACCAAAGGCTTCCGTCACATGACATTCCCGACCTACTCGCTGTTTTTTCCCATAAATCAGCCATACTCTCATAACTTTTCTTTCTGCTTAGATTTAAATTAGCCAGTCTTCCACTTAAAACATGTTTAATTGAAAAATAACGCCCATATTCAATCTGCAACTTTTTTAAGATTGGTTCAAGTGCCCAACATTCAGGACATAAAGGATCGATAAACATGTAAATTTCAATCGGCTTTTTATCGGTACAATTTTGCTTAGAGCTTGAATGCCAGGAACTATTCACGATCATCACCAGAATACTCTTCAAATTCAGGAGTATTTATCATATGTTGGGCTGTTAGGTAAAGTCGTGAGTAAAATTCATCCCTAATTGGGCCGCTTAATCCAATCATATCCATCGCTTGAGTCATACAAAATAACCAAGCTTTAGCACGAGTTGGAGTAACAGGAAAAGGCAAATGACGGGCCCGCATCATTGGGTGACCGTGTTCCTCTGTATAAAGGCTTGGACCGCCTAAGTATTGTGTTAAAAATTGCTTTTGTTTACGAGCAATTTCTGTAAATTCATTTGGGAATATTGGAGCAAGATCAGGATGTTGTGCAACAAGTCCATAAAAAGTATCCACAAGACGGTGTAGAGTTTCCTCCCCAATAGCTTCAAAGGGTGTAAGCTTTTTCTCTATCATGTTGACAACTCCTTTAATGACTTTCGTATGTTTTATTTTAACAAGGCATTTTTCATATCTCAAATAAATAGCCTTAAAAAGGCAAATTTAACAGTTTAACATGTTATTTAATGTATGCAATGAAGTTATTTCTTAATAGAAAAAGGAGAAAATGACAAATGGAAATATATCCATATAATCATTATCTCCAATTAGATTTGCTCATGGTTCGCATATTTTTGATTATAAAATCGTTGAATTTTGTTTTCTGTTTTTCTTATAGGAATATGGTATTGATCAAGTAGTTGAAGGAAAATAAGCTTTCCTTCTTGAAAATTTTCCGCTTCAAATTCTAATTCATAATCCTCTTTGTTTAAATATTGACTATGGTCTAGGACAAGTAAGCCTTTGGTGTATTCGACTTCGACCCTGTTAGTTAGCAATGATCCGAAGTATTTTAATTCAGAAAAAGAAATACCGATTTCTTCGATTATTTTTTTTATATTTCCAAACGGAAGTTCCCCAACCTGAAACGCATGAAGCGCTTCTTCAGTGGTAATTAATTGATTTGTTTCAAGGAGGCCAACATCAGCAGGCTGTTTCAGGGTCATTTCATAATCATCTTGTTTTCGGCGAATTCTTAACGCAGTGACTCTACTCTTTAAGGCAAAATCAGACGTATCAAAATAGTGGTTTTCCTGAGTGAAGATTTGTTTTTTATCTATATTGAATTCATTTAAAAACCTTTCATATTCCTGCCTTGTTAGCAAATTTTTAAATTCGATTTCAACCTGTTGCGTCACTTACTGTCATTCCTTCCAATTAATTAGTCATTTCATTATCTCATGAATTACACAAACTGCAATCCTTGGGAGAAATGGGTGAATTATGCTAAAATAGGGGAGTGAACGATGGAGGTAAATAATATGAAAAGTAGAATATCAATTCTTAAAACAAACATAACTGATAATAAGCTTCTTTTAGAGGCTGATGTTCCAATTGACGGGTTAAACCCATCAGGTCAAATTCTTGTGGATTCAGACAAATATTCCTTCATTTATATAATGGAGGATCCAGAAGATTATACATATATCGTTTTACCTGAACCAATTTGGACCTCAATTAAAACCGCATATGATCAAAAGCTTCCTGTATGGATGATAAAAAATGACCAAGAAATAGAATTAATAAATTTTCATGATGAATTAGAATTTGTTATTAGCAATATTAAAGGAAATAGTAATTATGGGCATGAAATGGTCACAAAGGTTGAGAGTATTTTCTAGATATTGAGGTGGGATTCATGAAGCATTGGGACCAATTTTTAGCGCCATATAAACAAGCAGTAAATGAATTGAAAATAAAACTAAAGGGAATAAGAGGACAGTTTGAACTTGACTCAACACATTCTCCTATTGAATTTGTAACGGGAAGAGTTAAGCCTATTGCAAGTATCCTTGATAAAGCAAATCAAAAAGGAATTCCACTAGATAAATTACAAGAAGAAATGCAAGATATTGCAGGGATGCGTATTATGTGTCAGTTTGTAGAAGACATTCATCGGGTTGTTGGCCTATTAAGAAACCGTAATGATTTTGAAATCGTAGAGGAAAGAGATTACATTTCCCATGAAAAAACAAGCGGATATCGTTCTTATCATGTTGTCATAAGCTACCCAGTCCAAACAATAAATGGGGAAAAGAAAATTCTTGCTGAAATTCAAATCAGAACATTAGCGATGAATTTTTGGGCAACAATTGAACATTCTCTTAACTATAAATACAAGGGCGTTTTTCCAAGCGATATAAAAATGAGATTGCAAAGGGCTGCTGAAGCGGCATTCCGCTTGGACGAGGAAATGTCATTAATACGCGGAGAAATCCAAGAGGCACAGGCTTTTTTTACCAGAAAGAAAGAACAGAAACAAGAAGAACAAAACTAATTTCCAGAACCGCCTTTTGAAATTTTTTTTGAACAAGGAGAAATACTGATATGAAATTTGCAATTACGTCAAAAGGAGATCAAAAATCAAATATATTGATGCACAAAATGAGAACCTATTTACTTGATTTTGATCTTAAGTACGATGAAGATCAGCCTGACATCGTTATTTCGATTGGCGGTGATGGAACGCTGCTTTATGCTTTTCATCGTTACAGCAGCCGTTTGGATAAAACTGCGTTTGTCGGGATTCATACAGGGCACCTGGGCTTTTACGCGGATTGGATTCCAGATGAAATTGAAAAGCTTGTGATTGCGATTGCGAAAACCCCTTATCAAGTAGTGGAATATCCGCTCCTTGAAGTTATTATCCGTTATTCACATGCTGGAAAGGAATCAAGGTATTTAGCTTTAAATGAATCGACTGTTAAAAGTGTTGAGGGAACACTAGTGATGGATGTTGAAATTCGCGGTCAGCATTTCGAACGCTTCCGGGGTGATGGGCTCTGCGTTTCTACTCCATCAGGCAGTACAGCCTATAATAAAGCACTTGGCGGGGCAATCATTCATCCATCCATATCCGCTCTTCAAGTGGCAGAAATGGCTTCTATTAATAATAAAGTTTTTAGAACGGTAGGTTCGCCGCTCATTCTCCCGGCCCATCATACTTGTATGCTTAAGCCTGTTAATCGCTCTGATTTCCAGATTACCATTGATCATCTGACATTGCTTCATAAAGACGTAAAGTCGATTCAATTCCGGGTACCAGATGAAAAAATCCGTTTTGCTCGCTTCCGTCCGTTTCCATTTTGGAAAAGAGTACACGATTCCTTCATTTCTGATTAATCTGGAGGCCGTAATAGATGTTATCGCAATTTCAAATGAAATGGGTCATTGAAGGTGCCAATACCGGAATGCTAGTCAAAGAATTTTTAAAAAAGGAAGAAATATCGCGCACAGCCTTAACAGATATCAAGTTTAACGGCGGGAAAATTCTTGTTAATAATGAGGAAGTAAATGTCCGCTATAAGCTTCTTGAGGGTGATCAGTTAAAAGTTATCTTTCCTCCAGAAGACCCAAGTGAAGGGTTAAAAGGGGAAGAAATCCCCTTAGAGATTATATTTGAAGATGACTACCTGCTTGTTGTAAATAAGCCCGCCCGTATGAATACCATACCATCCAGGGAACACCCAACTGGCAGCTTAGCGAATGCCCTCGTTGGCTATTATGAAAGCATAGGACTGCAAGCAACTTCTCATATCGTAACAAGGCTGGATAGAGATACTTCAGGAATTGTTTTAATTGCTAAACATCGTTATGTCCATCATTTATTTAGTCTAATGCAGCGGAGTGGTCAGGTGAAGAGGACCTATGAGGCTTTTGCAGAAGGTTCGATAAAAGATGATGCAGGAACAATAACCGCTCCAATTGGCAGAAAAGCGGATAGCATCATAGAAAGAGAGGTCCGAGAAGATGGACAATATGCCCGCACCCATTTTCAGGTGCTAAAGAGGCATCATTTGTTTACCCATATCGAACTTCAACTCGAAACGGGTCGGACCCATCAAATTAGGGTACATATGTCATACATCCGGCATCCACTTCTTGGAGATGATTTATATGGTGGGCGAATCTCATTAATGGAAAGGCAAGCCCTTCATTGTAAAAAAATCAAATTTATCCATCCATTTTCAAAAGAAACGATGACCTTTTTTGCACCTTTACCTGCTGAAATGCTAAATATTTTAGAGGCTGACCCGTTTTAAAAAGGTCAGCCTTTTTTATTATTTGCTCCCAATGAGGTCGAAATGTTTAAATTTTTCTGGAATGTATGGCATAGTAGAAGGGACCGAAACTATTTCCATTTCGGGATATCTTAAAGCTGTTAGTTTTCCACCGAATACTGCTCCGGTATCAATATTATAAGTATTATTAATGATTCTAGGTTCATTCACTGGAGTGTGGCCATAGATAATACAGGCATTCCCATGATAGTGTAGAGCCCAATCCCTTCTAATAGGTGAGCCGTCAGGGTGTTTTTCACCCGTTATATCACCATATAAAACAAACTCTTTTACTTTTGAGTGTTTTTTTCCGATATACTCCTGTTTAATTCCTGCATGGGCAACAACTAATTTTTGATCGTCAAGTACTAAATAAAGTGGTGCTTGTTCATATAGTTCAATAAATTTTTGACGAATGGATTGCTTATCCTTTTTATATAATGTTTCATATTCTGCTACAGTTGTTTCAAGTCCGTGAGTAATCTGAACTTTGTTGCCAAGGAAGAAGCGGTAAAGTTTATTGCAGTGATTGCCAGGCGTATAATATGCTCTTTTATAATTATTAACCAGCTCCCAAACAATTTCCGCTACTTTAAGTGATGCTGGCCCTCGGTCCGTTAAGTCGCCAACAAAGCCCAGCATCCTTTTTTCAGGATGAAGTGGAATCCCGTTTTCCCATCTATATCCAAGTTTATTTGTAAGATCTTGAAATTCAGGTAAACACCCATGTATATCGCCAATTATATCAACGTTCATAAACAATAACCCCCTTCATTCTCAATTATTTTTTGTATTATAGTCGTTTTTTATCAAAAGAATCCTTGCTTCGTGGGTTCAGTAGGAGGCATAAAAATGGAACAGCATTTATCTGTCATTTCTTTGCTAGTTGTGGTCACAATGGCCTTTCTAACACCAATTATGTTGCATCGATTTAAGTTGAATTTTATTCCCGTTGTTGTTGCAGAAATTATTATGGGACTTATTATTGGAAAAAGTGGATTTGATTTGGTTCATGAGGATGTTTGGCTATCTACTTTGAAAACCCTTGGGTTTATTTTTCTAATGTTTTTAAGTGGTCTCGAAATTGATTTTACTGCCTTCTCTGGAGGTAACAAACGGGAGACACTTCCTAATGGAAAGAAAGAGCCAAATTCGTTTGTAGTCTCCTCTCTCATCTTTTTAGGAATTTTCATTTTTTCACTTGGATTATCTTTCTTGTTTGTTTTGGCAGGATTTATTGATAATGCCTTCTTAATGACGTTGATCATTTCGACCATTTCGTTGGGGGTGGTTGTCCCAACCTTGAAAGAAGCGCATTTAATGAAAACGGTTATTGGCCAAATTATTTTGTTGGTAGCGGTCATCGCTGATTTAGCTACAATGATTTTACTTGCCGTGTTTGTTTCGCTTTATGAAGCGGGACATGGGAATACATGGCTGCTGTTGATTTTATTTGCGGCAGGTGTCGGACTTTACTTTATCGGAAAAAGATTTAAAAGCCGGAGCTTTGTGCAGGCATTATCAACGGGAACGGTTCAAATTGGTACGAGGGCGGTATTCACACTAATTATTGTTTTAGTCGGACTTTCAGAAACAGTCGGAGCAGAAAACATTTTAGGGGCGTTTTTAGCAGGCGTTCTTGTTTCATTACTGTCTCCAAACCAAGAGCTTGTACATAAGCTGGATTCTTTCGGCTATGGATTTTTAATCCCAATTTTCTTCGTGATGGTCGGTGTAAATCTCGATGTTTGGTCATTATTTAGTGAAAAAAAGTTGCTATTATTAATCCCACTCCTGTTGATTGGACTGCTATTATCTAAGCTAGTACCTGTGTACCTTTTAAAAATTTGGTATGATACGAAAACAGTTGCTGCATCAGGTTTCCTTTTAACATCGACACTTTCGCTTGTCATCGCAGCTGCAACCATTGGAGAGCGGATGGAAGTAATAACCGAGCAAATGAGTGGAACATTAATATTAGTTGCTGTTATCACGTCTATTTTTACACCGATTGTCTTCAAAAAACTGTTTCCAAAAGAAGCGGCTGCCAGTAAAAAGGTCAGTGTAGCTTTCTTAGGGGCCAATCAGGTTACGCTGCCGGTTTCCCGTGAATTAAAATCGGGTCTTTATATTCCGATTCTTTATCATACTATCATGGAAAAGTCAGATAGACAGATTGCCGACTCTCTTTTTGATATAGTGGAAATCGAGGATTATTCAATGGAGACAATTGCGAAAACAAAGGTTTATCAATCAGAGATTGTCGTGATTTCAACAGGTGATGAGAAGCAAAATGCGGTGCTCTCACTTGCGGCAAAAGAAAATGGAGCTCCAAGGGTCATTGCCCGGATTGAAAGTCCAGATTTGGAGCAAAGTCTCCGTGAGCAAGATATAGAAGTGTTTTCCTCTTTTATGTCAACGAAAGCATTGCTCCGGGCATTAATTGAATCCCCGAGCATTATAAATATTTTAACGAACCAAGAAACGGGGCTTTTCGAAATAAAAATGATGAACGAACATTTTGATGGAATGTCGTTAAGGAGATTTCCGTTTACAGGAGATATCATTTTTGTTCGGATTTTTAGAGGGAAGGATTCCATTGTGCCACATGGTGATACGGAGCTGCAACAAAACGACCGTCTAATCGTAACTGGTTCAAAGGAATATGTTGATGAACTGAAAAGAGAGCTGGAATTTTGTGAAAACTGTTAAAAAGTAGTCTAATCCTGGTGCCCTGCTTTTCATTTTTCTTAAATTAGTGTACAATTAGTACCAAGTACTAATAACACGTATTTATTGTGGGAGGAATTTTTCAAGATGAATCTTTCATTAGCTGGTAAAACATATGTAGTAATGGGTGTTGCCAATAAACGTAGTATCGCATGGGGAATTGCACGTTCACTTCATAATGCTGGGGCACGGTTAGTGTTTACGTACGCAGGTGAGAGGCTCGAGAGCAGCGTTCGTGATTTAGCAGGTTCTTTAGAAGCAGAAGGCACGATTGTGCTTCCATGTGATGTAACAAGTGATGAAGCAATTGCCAAGTGTTTTGCAGAAATTAAAGAAGAAGTAGGAGCGATTCACGGGGTTGCGCACTGCATCGCCTTTGCCAATAAAGAGGAACTGCAAGGCGAATATATGAATACAACGAGAGAGGGCTTTTTGCTCGCTCAAAATATCAGCTCTTATTCCTTAACAGCTGTGGCGAAGGAAGCTCGCGGCTTAATGACTGAAGGCGGCAGTATTGTAACTCTAACCTACTTAGGTGGAGAGCGCGCCATTCAAAACTATAATGTTATGGGTGTTGCCAAAGCCTCATTAGACGCAAGTGTTCGTTATTTAGCGGCCGACCTAGGTAAAGATAATATCCGTGTCAACTCTATCTCTGCTGGACCAATTCGCACCTTGTCAGCTAAAGGTGTAAGTGACTTTAATACCATTTTAAAAGAAATTGAAGAAAAGGCACCATTACGAAGAACGACAACACCTGAAGAAGTGGGTGACACCGCTGTATTCCTTTTCAGTGAACTCTCTCGCGGAATCACAGGCGAAAACATTCACGTCGATTCTGGATTTCATATTCTTTAATTTAGTAAGCCCGCTGTCCAAGCGGGCTTTTTATTTGTAAAAAACAATATGAACGAGGATAGGCAAATCGCATACATATAAAGTGAAGGAATATGTAATGGAGGTGCTTTAGTATGTCAAAAAAAAGGAGTCAAGAACCGCTGCTCTTTATTAATCAGTCAAACTCCAAGACTCCATTGAACAATAACATGCAGGAAATTTATACAAACCGGCAAGAAAAGGAGCTGCCAAAGGAAGAAATCCCTAAAGAAGAACCAAAAATGAAAGCGAAAAAGGATGCAATTCATCAACCCATTCAAAAAGATATTCCCAAAACAGAAGTTGCTTCGCATCAAGAAAATAAACAACCTTCTTTTTCTAGAGTGAAACCTTTTAAGGAAATGGATATAAAGGAGCGGTTAGAATATTTAATAAACTTTCCGAAGGTTCTCCCACCTGCGCCATGCGTACTATATACAGTCGATAAAAGCTATCAAGGTTACCTTAAGGAATATGCTGACAACCAGGTGACCATCCAATTACCGAATCAATCAATAAAAACCGTAGCTTTCGAAGACATAAAAAATGTCGTTATGATAGGGATTAAACGATAAGAAAGAATTATAAAAAGCCAGCCGATTCCCGACTGGCTCATTTACTTAAGCGTTACAAATTCCTAGGTCAACGTCCGCAATACATTGAACAGCACAGAAACATTTTAAATCAACAGTGACACAGTCGTTACTAGCACGGAAACGTTCAACCTGGCAAACTCTAGTAAGGTCAACACAGCATCTGTCTCCGCTAGAAACTAGATTGACTGGAACAAAGTTGCCGCCTTCTCTTCGGCCAGGTACTAATACCCGAAGTGTTGCACAACAGTTATCAAATACATCTTCCACACGGAAGAAGATTGATACACAAGCGTTGCCTTCGCCGCTAAAGAAAGCATGGAATGGAGATCCATCCGCTGTACTTAATACAAAAACACGAGTATCAACCGGATCTCTTCTAGTTGGTGAAACTAATGAACCAAGTGGTTCATTAAAACAACTGGTACACTCCGCACATTCCGCTTCTTCTACTGCATTATCTTGAATATCTTTTATCGCACGAACTACTTGACAAACGCAGTTTCCGTGACGATCATCATGATCATGACATCCACAACCCATTTATTTTTCCTCCTTAAACATTGTTATATTTCTTACACTACTAACATATTTTACAGAGCCTTTTTGGGTAACGGACAAACGCCTTGAATAGAAAAATTAGGCGAATAAAAGGAAGGGATAGATGTAATATGGATATAAGTATCATTAACTTACTCATTTTATCCTTGGCCAGCTTTAGGCTTACAAGGTTACTTGTTTTTGATAAAATAACTGTATTTATCCGTGCCCCGTTTTTTGATGAAATAGAAGAAGAAAACGATTCTGGTGAAATAGAGGTTTATTACCTGCCAAAGAAAAGAGGAGTAAAAAAGTTTTTTGGCGAGCTTTTGAGCTGTTATTGGTGTACGGGAATTTGGGCTTCTGCTTTAGTAGTAGCATTTTTTTTACTGATACCTAGGTATTCAGCACCGATTATTCTTATCTTAGCCATTGCTGGCCTTGCCTCGATGATTGAAACAATTGTACATTATTTTATTGAAAAATAATGTTTTTCGTGGAGACAAGACTTCCTTATTCCTCATATTCTATCTAGTAGCAATTGTTTTGTATATGGAGGGAGAGGTTAAATGAGCGACAAGAATGGCACAAATAACGAAAATAAAAAGAAAAAGAGTTCGAAATCTGATCAAGGCTATCAACCATCAAAGGCAATTAAGTCACAAGGATGCGGCTGTGGTAAAAAAACATCAAAGTAATCTCGTGGAAACTGCTAGTTATGTCTAGCAGTTTTTAATTTTCTTTAAAATTAGATGGTAGTAAAAATTTAGTCTTATCGAGTAATAATTTCACAGAATGTCGAAAAAACTACATGGTAGCAGAATGTCAAAAAAACTCAATCAAGGGAAGGAAATCATATGCACATTATTCTTCGATTGATCGTCATAGTATTTCTTGCAATACTTTCCTCCTGCAGTCAAAATCATCAAGCGAAAGACAGCAAATTGGCCCTTTTGAAAACGACGAATCCTAATCCAGTCATTACAGATAAAAAAAAGAATAGTGACGGAGTAGAAGAAATTAAAAAAGATGTTAGCGAAATGCCGGAATTATATGATGTCGCTGTCATAAAAGGGAAAAAAGATACACTCGTTGTTTACAAGGTTAAGCATTTACATCGGTTCCGAATGAAGCAAATTGAAAAGAATGTAAATAAAATGCTAGAAAAAAAATATCCGAAAGAGAATTTTACTGTTTCAAGTGACTATAAAATATTTTTGGAAGCAGTACGTCTGGATGAACGAATGAAATCCAAGAAATTTACTCATAAGGATGCAGAAAATCGGTTTAAGGAAATCGTCAAAATGACAGAAGAATTGAAGTGAGAAAGGGTGAATAAAGATGTCGAATAAGCAAAAAAATATGACGCCCCAGCAGAGAAATTACCAACAACTTCAGCAAAAGCATGAGATTAAACGCCCTGTTCTAAAGAATTGTGTAAAAGCATTTTTTGTAGGCGGTATCATTTGTGTCGTAGGCCAGGCTATCAGTTATTTTTACATATATTTCTTCAATTTTACGGAACAAAGTGTTGGAAATCCGACTGTAGCAACAATGGTCTTTTTATCGATGCTTTTAACCGGTTTTGGAATTTATGACCGAATTGGACAATTTGCGGGTGCTGGCAGTGCAGTTCCAGTAACCGGTTTTGGGAATGCTGTTATTTCTGCTTGTATCGAGCACCGAACAGAAGGACTTGTTCTTGGTGTTGGCGGCAATATGTTTAAGCTTGCGGGCTCAGTCATTCTTTTTGGTGTATTCTCAGCGTTTGTGGTAGCACTTGTAAAAACGTTACTTGTTATTTGGGGGGTTTTGTAATTGTTAAAAGGGCATCAATCATGGGTGTTTGAAAACCGGCCAATGATTTCAGCAAGAGGTGTAACGGGTGGCCCTTTCGAAGCGAATGGAAAATTGGCGAATGATTTTGATCTCTTATATGAAGATTTGTGGATGGGAAAAGAATCCTACGAGAAAGCCCACAGGCTACTACTTGAAGAGGCCATTAAAATCACTTTAGAGAAAGCAAAACTCCAAAAGGAACAAATCCAATTTTTATTTGCAGGAGATTTAATTAATCAAATTACCCCTACGAGCTTTGCGGCTAGAACGATGCAGATCCCATATTTCGGGCTATTTGGAGCATGCTCCACTTCGATGGAAGGATTGGCTTTAGCATCGTTTGTTGTTAATTATCAGGGTGCAAAAAATGTATTAACTGGTGCATCAAGCCATAATGCAGCGGTCGAAAGACAATTTCGCTATCCGACAGAGTATGGGGGTCAAAAGCCGCCAACCGCACAATGGACAATCACAGGTGCCGGGGTTGCGCTTGTACAGCCAAACGATTCAGAACGGGTTGAGCCTGTAACTACATCAGCGACGATTGGTAAGGTTATAGATATGGGGTTAACGGACCCATTTAATATGGGCGGGGCTATGGCACCCGCTGCAGCCGATACGATAATGGCCCATTTTCGCGACCTACAATTAGATCCATCCCACTATGATCTAATCGTTACTGGTGATTTAGGTAGAGTTGGTCATGATACAGCTTTTGAATTATTAAACAAAAGTGGTCTAAAAATGGAACGAAAACAATTTCAGGATTGCGGATTATTAATGTATAAGGATGACCAGCCCGTTCAATCTGGGGGAAGCGGGGCAGGCTGCTCTGCTACTGTATTGTACGGACATTTACTAAATGAAATGAAAAAGGGTACCTATAATCGGATTTTGGTTGTGGCAACAGGTGCACTGTTATCCCCTCTCAGCTTTCAACAAAACGAATCAATTCCATGTATTGCGCATGCTGTCGCCATTGAAATGAATGGATATAAGGGGTGAGTTTATGCTCGCGATGTTTTTTTGGGCATTTGTGGTCGGTGGATTAATATGTGTGATAGGGCAGCTTCTTTTTGACGTTGCTAAGCTGACTCCAGGGCATACATTAAGCCTGCTCGTTGTTGCGGGTGCTGTTTTAGATGGGTTCGGCCTATATGAACCACTCGTGGATTTTGCTGGTGCAGGTGCAACCATTCCCATCACAAGTTTCGGAAATGCCCTAGTTCATGGAGCATTGCAGGATGCCAAGGCACACGGAATTATTGGGGTGTTAACTGGTATGTTTCAGGTGACAAGTTCAGGAGTTTCCGCCGCCATTATTTTTGGTTTTATTGGAGCACTCATTTTCAAACCCAAAGGGTGAAAAAAACACATTTTTTTAGCCAAGTAAGTCGCGCCTATACATTTTTTTAAGTACTTTCATATGTTATTAATGAAACTAATAAGGTGAGGTGACTATCTATGTTCTATGGATGTGGCGGCTACGGTTATGGTTACGGCGGCTATGGTTCAACTTTTGTATTAATCGTCGTATTATTTATTCTGTTAATCATTGTTGGTGCAAGCTTTTATTAATCAATTTGAGAGCTTGACAGCGATGGAAGGGGTTGGCCATATATTTGGCCAGCCCTTTCTTTTCCTTTGATTCACAAAATCACTCCGCCTTCATACAATAAAGTAGTTTATGAAGGAGTGTGAATTTTGAACATGGATAATGGTTTCTTTAAAAACATAGAAAAGAAAACGGGCGTAAATATGAAAGAAATCTTTGAATTAGCAAACTCCTTACAGCATGCAAATTTTAAAGATGAACAAACAGTCCGTAATGTGATTAAAAGAGTTTCTAAGATTGCAGGTAAAAAAGTGAGTCAGGACCTAGAAGATCAAATTGTAAAATCAATTATTAAAGACGGTAAACAACTTGATTTCAACACTATTTCAAATATGATTAATAAAAAATAAAAAATGACCTCATTCCTAATCTTAGGAATGGGTCTTCTTCTTTTTCAAGAGTGGTGCGAGAAATCTAGAACGGTTTGCTTTTTTTCCGCGTCTATTATCAGGAACTGAAATTAGTAACTGTTCACAGGCACGAGTCATCGCAACATAAAATAATCTCCGCTCTTCTTCTAGTGCAGATAAGTCACCATTTCGATAAGCATCCAAAGCAAAATCATGTGGCAAGCTGCCATCGATCCCACCAATGATATAAACGGTGTTATATTCAAGGCCCTTTGACCGGTGTATGGTACTTAGTGTAATGGCCTCGGTAAAATGCTTACTTAAATTTTTAATTTCCTTATTCATGGCAGACATATGTTCAGCATGTGCCAGCAATGCCTCAATGGAGTCAAAACTTTTTGCTGCCACTTTCAAATCCTTTAGGTCATCGGAGCCTTTTTCCAACATGCTCGCTTCATTACCGCGTTTTTTGAGAAAATCAAGAAAACCAATTTCTTTTTCAATTTTTCCTATGGCTACTTGAGGATTCAAATGTTTTAGGCCACGTATGATGTTAACAGCCTGCTTCAATTTTTTTTCTTGAAAAGCATGGGCTGTTTTTAGGTGTGATAGTGCCTCTAGAAAAGTACAGTCCTGTAAAATACTGATTGCCTTGATCTCTTTTATAGCCGTCTGTTTTAAAAATAATAACGGTAAAATATCTGAAAGTGCATGAGGATCTTCCTCGTTCAAACTAACCTTAAGAAAGGAGAGGACGCTTCTGACAATGTATCGATCGTAAAAAGCTTCAGCATCTAAATCGATTTTAAAAGGAAGATTGGAGCCTGCTAATCGTTCAAACACAGCTCTCGAGGCAGCATTGGTTCTGAAAAGAATGGCGAAATCAGAAGGGTTCGCCCCTTTTGAGATGCATTCTTGAATATCTGTAACAATCATTGTTGCTTCTTCTTCTTCATCATATGGGAAAAACATCATCGGGAGGGCTCCTGATGAAAATTGTGCTTTCATTTTTTTCGCTCTTCTGAACTTATTAGCAGCAATCATATGATTAGCTGCTGTAACAATTTCATGAGTAGAACGATAATTCTGATCTAGAGTGACTAGGTTGGCGAAAGGAAAATCCTTTTCAAAGTCCAACAAGTAACTTGGATCACTTCCTCGAAAAGAGTATATGGCTTGGTCATCGTCACCAACGGCACAAACATTTTTATGCTTGCCGGATAATAAATGAATTAGTTCATATTGAACCTTATTGATATCCTGAAACTCATCTATTAGAAAATAATGGAAGCGGTCTTGATACTGTTCAAGAAGGGAAGCGGAAGATCTTAAGAGTTGGTAACAGCCTAAAAGCATATCATCAAAATCAAATAGCCCCTCTTTTTGTTTGAATTCTTCATATCGTTTATATAATAATGCCGCACTTTCCTCCCATTCAGATGCGGGTTTTATTTCGTTAGGCATCAGCAGCGAGTTTTTCCAAAAGCCGATTTGCTGAAGCGCTAAATCATAAGCAAATTCTTTCTCAGATAAGTCAAGTTCTTTTCCAGCTTCCTTTAAGATTTTTTCACGCTGCCAATCTTTTTTCAGTAAATTGTTAGATGACCAATTTGCTGCATCATGAAACATGAGGATGCGATAAAAAATACTGTGAAAGGTGCCACTGACAAGTTGATTAATTTTTTCACGCTTCATTTGCGGATAGGAAAGTAATCGGTTTTTCATTTCTGCAGCTGCTTTTGATGTAAATGTAACGAGCATCATCGAACGTGGATTAATTTGTTTTACTTCGAGCATATAGGCCGTCCGAGCAGTAAGCACGCGCGTTTTTCCACTTCCTGCACCGGCAAGTACTAATAAAGACCCCTCTGTTTCTAAAACTGCTGCAGCCTGATTATCATCTAGGAAGACCCCATTTTCTGCTAATCGATGTAAATAGGGAGAAAAATCTTGGTTTTTCCCGGTCACAGTCTTTTTAAAAGGGACTTCAAATTTAATAGTTTTTGCGGGTTTGAAAAGTTCTTGGAAAGTGGAGGTTTCTGTAATGGTTCTGCCTTGCGGTATCTTAAATCCGTTTTGCTCGATAAAGTGCTCTTTTATTATTGGAAGACTGGGTTCCGGGCATTGTTTTTCAGGTGTTTGCGCATGAAAAAAATAAGGTGATGCCTGGATTCCCAGAAATAGTTTTACCTTTTCATTGCACACCGGGCATTTCAATTCTCCGTTTTTTCCTGCAATAAAAATCTTTTGGTATTGATCACGATTTAAATGATCAAGGTTAATAATCTGTTTTTGATACATAGCTGTTTTCATTTTATAAACCCTCTATTTCGAAAAATAACACATTTTCTATCATATCAAAACCTACTCATAACTAAAAGTATCTAAGCGGGATAGGTTTAATTAACCAAAAGGTTCTATTAAATTTGGCTGTTGATTTCCGCTCCAGGCGCAAAGCGCCGCGCGGGCCGGGGAGCCTCCTCGGCGCTTTGCGCCTGTGGTCTCTCCTGCCCCGTACTCCCGCAGGACATTGATTTTACTTCCTCGAATCTGCCCACGCACGAAGGAAATGCGGTAGCATTTTCGAGGAGTCGAGCGCCTTACACTCCAATCAACAGAGTATAAAAAAACAATAATTTCGTTTAACAGAGCCAACCAAAAAGCACTTGCTGTTTTTCAGCAAGCGCTCTTCAAATTATATTTCTTTAATCATTGTTTTGTGTGGAATTCCTGCATCCAAAAATTCCTCTGAGACAACATCATAACCAAGACCGGCGTAAAAGGGAATGGCGTGTGTTTGGGCATTTAGCTTTAATTTGTGAAGCCCGTTTTCACTAGCGTGGTCCTCTATTTTCCTCATAATCGCTTTTCCTGCACCCGTTTTTCTGGCTTCTTTTGATACGCAAATCCGTTCAACCTTACCATACCCATCGACAACACGGAATCTGCCTGCCCCGACAGGTGATCCATTTTGGTACATGACAAAATGGGTTGCTTCATCTTCGTATTGGTCAATTTCCTCTTCTAGAGGGACATTTTGCTCCTCCACAAAGACAATTTTTCTGATGGAATAAGCATCTTCTAGTTCTTTTTGATTTTCGACAACTTTAACAGTCACTTTCAATTATTCCTTTCCAAGACGAAATGTTTCATAAACGGTCCAAGAACCATTTTCTAATTGATAAAGAAGATGGAAACGATCAACCGTTTCTTCATGGTTAATTTTAGTCATGCGGAGTGAACCAAACACATCCGAATGCTCATCATTAGACAACTTTTGGCCAATCGTAATATGTGGGACGAAAGCATATTCTAGGTTTTGTTCACTGAATTCTTGATTAACCGCAGCATGCAATGAGGATAACTCTTCAGTAGGCTCTACTTTAAAATAAATAACATTATTAACAGGCTGAAAAGAGCTGATTTTAGCTGTTTTTAACGAGAATGCATTGGTACTTCTCGCGATTTCGCGTAAATTTTCAGCAAATTCTTTTGCCTCTTCTTCCGTTGCTTCAAAGGAATTCTTCAGCGTAAGGTGTGGAGTAATTAAGGCATAGTGCGGGTCATAGCGCTTGCGATAGGAATTAGCTAAATCCTGAAGTTTTTTGGACGGAAAAATAACAACGCCAAATTTCATAAGTATACCTCCGTAGTAAGAAAATGTTTTTATAGAAAAATAATTATTCAAATAAGTCTTCCTAATATTATAACAAATTTTCTAAATTTATTAAATAATATAAAATTAGTTGATATTTATTTGAGTCGATAGTAGTGAGTCTAAAATAACATTTTGAGTGCGCGTCTTAAATCCGGCTGCCAGAAGGTCCAGGTGTGGTTCCCATTAAATTCTTCATAAAAGTATGTAAAAGGCTTTTCATTAATTAGCTTAGAAAGTTGACGGTTGGGTGTTAAGAAGTCACCCGTTTTTCCATCCGTTATTTTTACTTCTGTTTCTTGCTTTCCAATGACATGATAGATCTCTAAAAGCTGCGGTTCGGTAAAGTCAGCAACTAACTCCAGCACTTTTTGGTCTACAAATGGAGATTGCATAAGAACTTTTCCGAATGTATGCGGGTATTGAAGCGCTGTCATTAACGAGACCGTTGCACCTAATGAATCCCCAATAAGTGCTCTTGTGGAACCCATTTGATAAGTTGGGAATTCTTGATCTAGAAAAGGAACTAATTCATGGGCAAGAAAGCGAATGTATGGTTGATTTTGTTCACCAGATGGAAGGTATTTCCTACGGCGATCCTCCACATTTTTATAGGGTACCCCAACAATTATTAAATTTTCAATTTCCCTTTCATAAAGATACTCATCTGCCAAGCGGCCGATTCGGCCAAGCTGAAAATAATCCCGGCCATCCTGGGCGATTAGCAGCGAGTATTTATACAACGGTGAAAAGTTAGCAGGCAGATACACAAGCAACTGCATATCTTCCCCAAGCGCTTCGCTTTGAAAGGTAAGTTCTTTAATCGTGCCTTTAGGAAACTCCATGCGACAAAACCCCCAATAAATCGATATAATACAACTGAATTTTATCATATCTGGAGAGGAAATGCTGTTAACATGGGTGAAGTAGGAATAAGGAGTTAAGCTAAGTGGAAATTAGTGAAGAAAGCGGTTTTTAGGGCGAGTTTCAGGCATGATGGATAAAATATTTTCGCGTTTAAAGGTCCGTATTTGTTTACGCAGCAAACAATAGGCGCGAATGTATTCCTCAGTCACTTCCTTTACGATTAATGTTCGCTGTGACAATTCTTTATTTTCAGCAAGATAAATCATTTCTAATGGAATATTTTCTTCAATTGAACGTACGAAAAGTCCCTCCATATTAATCGCTCCTTTCTTCTTTAATAGTATAATTATAACCGAACATTAGTTCTTTATTCAATGCAAAATAAGAACAAACGTTCTTTTTTTACTAAGTGATTATTTTCCAAAAAGATATTGACATTCTATAAATATTTTATATAATTAAATTTGTACTTAATAAGCGATCCGATAGTTCAGTGGGAGAATACATCCTTGACAGGGATGGGGTCGGGGGTTCGAATCCCTCTCGGATCATAAAAAATTCTAACATCAGAGAGATGTTAGGATTTTTTTTATATTTTTTAGCAATGTTAAAGAACATTGTTGATTTTCGAAGTTCGTTGATTGGAACGGAAGGCGCGAAGACTCCCCGGCACGCCCGCGAACCGCTCGCGCCTGAAGCGGAAATCAACAGATTAGTTTAACAGAGCCATTTTTTAAACAGAGTTAATAGTCAATGTTGAAAGTATTTTTGAACCAACCAAAGAAAATAATAGGTGAAATGGATTCGTATCGAACAGATCGTTTAAGGTGAGTGAAAACAATGTTAGAAGAGATATTGCAGCAAGTCCAAAAAGGCAATTTAAGTGTTTCAGAGGCGAAAGAAAAGTTAGCTACATATGAGAATTTAGGGTTTGCAAAAGTCGATCATCATCGGAAGAATCGTCAAGGATTCCCAGAAGTGATATATGGGGAAGGGAAAACGAAAGAACAAATCCTTTCCATCATTGAAGCAATCAGATTAAAAGATAATGATGTCTTAGTTACACGAATTTCAACAGAAAAAGCTGATTTTATCCTTCGGGAACATCCTGAATTTACCTATAATGAAACAGCACAGATTCTCTTCTGGAAAGAGAACAAAAATAATGAGAAACCAAATCAAGGCTACATTGCCATTGTGTGTGCTGGTACATCAGATCTGAAAGTCGCAGAGGAAGCGGCAATAACAGCTGAAGCGTTAGGAAGTGAAGTACGCCGTTTTTATGATGTAGGTGTCGCTGGAATTCATCGCTTGTTTGATAATATTGAACAAATACAACAGGCAACTGTATCAGTGGTAGTAGCAGGAATGGAAGGAGCTCTGCCAAGTGTAGTTGGCGGGCTCGTATCCCATCCGGTGATTGCAGTTCCAACAAGTATAGGTTATGGTGCAAATTTCAATGGTTTGTCAGCTTTGTTGACAATGTTGAATTCGTGCGCATCTGGTATAAGTGTTGTGAATATCGACAATGGGTTTGGTGCTGCGTACAATGCTGTACTGATTGATAATATAGCAAAAAAAGGAGCCAACAACGGATGAAAACACTTTATATCGATTGTTTTTCAGGGATCAGCGGTGATATGTTCATTGGAGCTCTCTTAGATGCAGGTGCTGATCCTAAAATTTTAGAAGAAGAATTAAAAAAGCTTCATTTTGAAGATGAATATCAATTGACATGGAAGAAAATCGTTAAAAACGGAATCACAAGCACTAAGTTTGATGTAGTGCTAGCACATACTGACCACCATCACGATCATCATCACGGGCATGACCACCACCATGAGCATGACCACCACCATGAGCATGAACATCACCATCATGAACATGACCACCACCACGGGCATGATCATCATATTCACCATCACCGTTCATACAGTGATATTGTAAAAATGATTGAATCATCTGATTTAGCGGCTGAAGTGAAAGAGACTTCATTAAAAATCTTTCGGAAAATTGGAGAAGCAGAAGGGCATATTCATGGTATGCCATTAGAAGAAGTCCATTTTCATGAAGTAGGTGCAGTCGATTCGATCATTGATATTGTCGGAGCTGCAATCTTAATTCATCAATTAGACATAAAGAAAATACAATCTTCAGCCATTCCTGTAGGCTCAGGAAGAATACATATCGATCACGGTGTTTATCCAGTTCCGGCACCAGCCACACTTGAAGTATTAAAAGGTGTCCCGATTGAACAAAGTAATGTACGATTTGAACTTACAACCCCAACAGGTGCAGCCATCGTAGCAGTTCTAGTAGAAGAATTTTGCACGATTCCATCCATAAAAGTAAAATCAATTGGATATGGTGCGGGAACAAAAACCTTTAAAGACCGTCCAAATGTACTTCGAGTCATCATTGGAGAATAATTCATAGGAGGAGTATACAAGTGGTTTCTCATCCTCATAACAATGAACATATTGATGACGAAATGATCAAGATGGAAGTGAATCTTGATGATGTGCCAGGTGAATGGCTCGGCTATGTCATGGATTTACTTTTTGAAGCTGGGGCAAATGATGTATTTTATACACCTATTTATATGAAAAAAAATCGACCAGGAGTTTTACTTCAACTTCTTTCAGCTCGTCAAAAAATAGATAAAATGAAAGAAATATTATTTAAAGAAACAACTACATTAGGTGTACGCTATTATCCCTTAACAGTTCATCGGCTTGAAAGGAAGTTTAAAAGCGTGGAAACCGTGTGGGGCCCTGTTACAGTGAAGGAGGGCTATTATGAAGACAAACTCGTACAAAGTGCTCCAGAGTATGAAGAGTGTAAACAAATTGCCAAAATTCATAAGATCCCTTTGAAACAAGTGTATGAGCAGGTTTGGAAGATGATCAATCATGACTAAAGACTCAAAAAGGAGAGGTGTAATCTCTTTTTTGAGTCTTTTTTATTGTTGTAGAATTATGATAAAAAACGGATGGATGAAGGAGCCTCCGCAAGCAGATAATCGCGAGAAATTAATATACGGTTAGTCAAATAAGAAATGAATATTACAGGTAAAAAAAACAAAATCTAAATTTAATGGAGGTGAGAACGATGAAGAAACTCATTAATGGTGTAGTTTGTATTGTTTTCCTCGGATTTCTAGCAGCATGTGGCGGTGGCAATGATAAGGATACTACAGATAAGGACACCACTACTGAAAAAACCAAAGAAAAGGCTCCAGCAACAAACACGGCTAATGCAGATGCGACCTTCCAGCAGACTTGTGCAGCCTGTCATGGCGCAGATTTAAAAAGTGGAAGTGCACCAGACCTAGATAAGATTGGATCGAAATATTCAAAGGCTGAAATTCTAGATATTATCCAAAATGGTAAATCAGGCGGTATGCCTGCGGGGCTTTTAAAAGGTGATGATGCAGACGCAGTTGCAACCTGGCTATCTGACAAAAAATAATAGTAAAGAAAAACCAGAATGGTGCTAGAATGCCAATCTGGTTTTATTTTTAAAATAAATATTTGAATATTCAGTTAAATATATTTATAATACTGTTATTGAGCCAAAATAATAGATTTAAGGAGATGAGTGGAAATGGAGAAAGTTAGTGTTGAGAGCAAAGGTTATTTTGGAGAATTTGGCGGAAGTTTTATTCCTGAGGATCTTCAACAGGTGATGAATGTACTAGAAGAGCAATTTTTAAAATACAAGGATGACCCTGATTTTCAAGAAGAATTTAAATACTATCTTAAAGAATACATAGGGAGGGAAAATCCGTTAACATATGCCGAAAATTTAACGAAGCGGCTGGGCGGTGCCAAAATATATCTCAAGAGGGAAGATTTAAACCATACAGGCGCCCATAAAATTAATAATGCTATTGGTCAAATATTATTAGCAAAGCGAATGGGAGCCAAGCGAATTATTGCTGAAACAGGCGCAGGTCAACATGGTGTTGCAACAGCAACAGCATGTGCGATGTTTGGTATGGAATGTGTGATCTATATGGGCAAGCTTGATACAGAACGTCAAGCGTTGAACGTTTTCCGAATGGAATTACTAGGGGCAAAAGTAATCCCAGTAGCCAATGGCCAAGGTCGTTTAAAGGATGCAGTGGATGCAGCACTCGGTGACTTGGTGCAAAACTATAAAAATACCTTTTATTTACTAGGATCGGCTGTTGGGCCACATCCTTATCCAACAATAGTTAAACACTTCCAGGCAATTATCAGTGAGGAATCCAAACGACAAGTGCTTGAAAAGGAAGGGAAACTGCCGACTGCAGTTATTGCCTGTGCAGGTGGTGGCAGTAATGCGATTGGAGCGTTTGCCCATTATATTGATGAGAAGAATGTTCGCTTAATTGGCGTTGAACCTGCTGAGGCACCAACCTTAACGGAAGGGATTCCTGCTGTTATCCATGGATTCAAGTGTTTGACGCTGTTAGATGAAAATGGCGAACCAAAACCAACCTACTCCATTGCTGCAGGCTTGGATTACCCTGGGGTGGGGCCGGAGCACAGTTACTTGAAAACTAGCGGCAGAGCGGAATATGTAACTGTAACAGGTCAGGAAGCGTTGGATGCTTTTCAACTTTTAAGTAAGACGGAAGGGATCATCCCGGCGCTTGAAAGCTCACATGCGGTTGCCTATGCTATTAAGTTAGCAAAAGAATTGTCAACCCATGACGTTTTAATCGTTAACTTATCAGGCCGAGGTGATAAGGACGTAGAACAAGTTTTTCATATGCTGCAAAAATAAATATTGGTTCCTGAAACCGTAAAAAAAGAATTGCTGGCAACTTAGCTGGCAATTCTTTTTTGTTCAAAGAAATTTCATAAAATTGTATTAAGGTTTTGTGAACAAGGGGTAACTGCTCGCCAACATTCGACTATTTTCAAGGAAATACTTTATAAAACCAACATCATGTCCATATAATCCGATGGAGATTTGAAGAAACATGTCGAGATTCGTACGTTTACAATTAGTTCATTCCTTACAATAATTTAAATTGTATGAGAAGCCATTAGTAATTGTGCAATTTATTTTAAGAGGAGGATGTATAATGATCTATCAAGAAAAGCCATGGTTGAAGCTTTATGATCCAAGAATTGATGAGCATGTAAGTGTGAAGTATGAGTCACTTTACGATTTTTTAGAAAATGCTGTTGCACGGTTTGGTGAAAAACCTGCCTTTACTTTTTACAATAAGGTTTTTAGCTACAACGATACAAAAATGATTGTTGACAGGCTCGCATCCACTTTACATAAGGAAGGCTTTAAAAAAGGTGATAGGGTAGCCATTATGCTGCCAAACTGCCCACAATATATTTTCTCTTTGTTTTCTATTTTTCGCTTAGGCGGCATTGCTGTCCAAGTGAATCCAATGTATGTGGAAAGAGAAATAGGCTTTGTATTAGAAGATTCCGGAGCCAAATATATGATTGCACTCGATGCCTTCTACCCTAAAGTGAAAAAAGTACAAGCGGATACATCATTAAAAAAGGTTATAGTTGTAGGCTTTGGTGGCAAAAGAAAGGAATTGGCTGAGAGCGATGACTATTTTGAAGTAGCCTTACAAAGTGAAATGCAAATTCCTGAAGTGGAAATTGACCCTCATGAAGATGTCGCGGTATTACAATATACTGGTGGTACGACTGGAGTTCCTAAAGGTGTTATGCTTACACACTTCAATCTATTAGCTAATTTTAATCAGGTTTGTGATTTTATTTATAATACTTGTGATAATATTCCAGAATCCTTTAAGATGATAACCGTTCTGCCAATGTTTCATGTTTATGGGCTCTCCAGTGTAGCATTATGTGGGATAAGAGAAGGGGCGAATCAGATTATCTTACCTCGTTTCGATGTGAAGGAAGTTTTAGAGACAGTTAAGTGCGAGAAACCTTTCATCTTCGCAGGGGTACCAACCATGTATTTTGCTTTAAATAGTCAACCAGAATTATTAAAGGAGTGTAGTTTCGAAGATTTGTATTTCGTTGGCAGCGGCGGGGCGCCATTACCTGTTGAAGCAGCAAAAGCCTTTGAGAAAATAACGGGTGCTATTCTTCGGGATGGATATGGACTCTCCGAAGCAGCGCCGACACTTATCTTTAATCCTCCTTTTGTCCCTAGAAAATATGGCAGCATTGGAATACCGGTTCAGAGTACAGTGGTTAGAATTGTTCGTGAAACGCTAGAAGGCAAATTTGAGGATGTTCCTGTCGGAGAATCTGGAGAATTAATTGTTAAGGGTCCACAGGTTATGAAAGGATACTGGAACCGTCCAAAAGATACAGAAGAGGTATTGAAGGACGGCTGGCTATTTACCGGAGATATTGCCAGGATGGATGAAGATGGTTATTTTTATATTCTTGATAGGAAAAAAGATATGATAATTGCAAGCGGATACAATGTTTATCCTCGTGAAGTAGAGGAGGTATTGTATAAACTAGAGGGTGTGGAAGAAGCAATTGTTATCGGTGTACCGGATTCCTATCGCGGGGAAACTGTGAAGGCATTTATTAAGATGAAAGATGGATTTGAACTTTCAGTGGATACTATTCTGCAGTTTGCAAAGGATAATCTTGCACCATATAAGGCACCAAAAGAAGTAGAAATCCTTAAAGAGCTTCCAAAATCATCTGTTGGTAAATTGTTAAGAAGAGTGCTTCGTGATGAAGAACTTACTAAAGTAAAAGCTTAAAAGCTATCATCAAGTTATAAACGTAAAATACCCGACCAATTTTGGATCGGGCATTTTACATTTTTATTGTTTTTTTAGGAACTCTATTACTCTATTATTTACAAAATCATTTTCTTCCGTCACATAAATGTGCCCAGCACCTTTGATGGTTAGAAATTCGGCATTTGGAATTTTCTCTGCTAATGTTACTCCGTTATCATAAGGAACTAACCTATCCTCATCACCATGTATGACGAGTGTAGAGGCTTTAATTTGTTCAATCTCATTGTACGTGTCATGCGCTAGGCAAGCTTGCAGTTGGAGCATATAAGCGTATGGAAGAATAGGAAGTTCTATTCTTCGCTGGATATCCTCAGCAATGAGTTCCCGCTGATTTTCGATAAACGATTGACTGTATAGAATCGGAGCCGTTGCCCAGGCCATTTCCTCAGGAGTAGCAGTTGAAGAAGCTCTTGATAACATTAGCATCGAGACATCCGCACTAGGCTGTACATGATTGACACCTCCAGAGGTTGTACAGCCAAGGATGAGAGAGCGTACCTTTTCTGGATATTTAATGGCAAATCGTTGAGCAATCATACCTCCCATCGAAATGCCATAAACATGGGCAGATTCAACCCCCGCACCATCCAAAACAGCTCTTGTATCTTCTGCCATAAGTTCAATGGAATATGGGGTATTCGGTTTCCCGCTGTGACCTACGCCCCGATTATCGAAAATAATAACTTTGTATTGCTCACTTAAAGCAGGCAGAGTTCTGAACCAGGATTTTGAATTAAGAGACAACCCCATAATTAATAGTAATGGTTCACCTTCTCCGTGCACCTCATAATAAAGATCAATCCCATTTGCATTGGTAATTGGCATATTATTCAACTCCTCGTTTGTAAGATTACGGTAAATTATATGATAAATGGGATTAGCACAGAACAAAATTGGCGCGGAATTAAAACCTAAAAGAAATCATTATAGAAGAATATCATTTTAAAGAAAAAGTCATGAGTGATTGTTTTTTGGTAGGGTTGATTTTCGGGTAAATTTGTAAAATAATAAACATTTTGTGTCGGAGCAACGAAAGATTTTCCGACAATTTTCGGCACAATCTTCAAATTTTTTATTTGAAAGGGATGACATAAAATTGCGGAAACAAGGAATTTTTAGGATTTCCTTCTCATCTGCTCTAGTCTCTTGCAGAAAAATGTCGATAATGATAGGTTTACAAATCTATATTTTTCTACAATAATTATAATTATATTAATATTCTTATTATTTTAATGGTAGAAACCTCTTAGGATAGACAGCAATTTTTAAATAGTATGGAAGTTGATATAACAAAATCATGAGGAGGCATCGTGTTTTATGGTTTATCTGCAAAAGCCGTGGTTAAAAGTCTATGATTCAAGAATTGATGAGCATGTTCAAATTGAGCATAATTCCCTTTACGAATTCCTACAAGGTGCAGTAACCCGTTATAATGACAAACCTGCTTTCACATTCTTTGGTAAAGTTTGGACATTTAACGAAACAAAAGAATTTACGGATCGTTTGGCCACTGCCTTACATAAAGAGGGATTTAAAAAAAGTGATCGTTTAGCGATAATGCTTCCAAATTGCCCTCAATATATATTCACCTTATTTGCGACATTTCGCATGGGTGGGATTGCTGTCCAAGTTAACCCAATGTATGTCGAAAGAGAAATAGAACATGTTTTAAATGATTCAGGCTCAAAATATATAGTTGTACTCGATGCTTTCTATCAAAAAGTAAAAAAAGTACAGCCTAATACATCGGTAGAAAGGGTTCTCGTTGTAGGCTTCGGAGGAGAGAGGATTGCCCTTACAGACGGAGATCATTATTTAGATGAATTCCTCCATGATGAGGTACATATTCCTGAAGTAGACATTAATGGACATGAAGATGTAGCCCTCCTTCAATATACTGGAGGAACGACAGGGCCATCCAAAGGTGTTATGCTGACCCATAAGAACCTTTTAGCAAACTTTAATCAAGTATGTGATTTTGCCTATAAAACATGTGATAATAAACCTGAAGACTTTAAAATGATTACAGTCCTTCCGATGTTCCATGTTTACGGGCTCTCTAGTGTTGCCCTTTGCGGAATCCGAGAAGGCGCCAATCAAATAGTATTGCCTCGATTTGATCCAAAAGAAATAATGGAAACGGTTAAACGTGAAAAACCATTCCAAATGTCTGGTGTACCGACTATGTTTTTTGCCCTGAATAGTCAAGAAGGATTGGAAGATTGCGGCTTTGACCAGATGTACTATATTAGTTGCGGCGGAGCACCGTTGCCAATCGAGGCAGCAAAATTGTTTGAAAAAAGAACAGGTGTAAAACTGCTTGACGGATATGGATTATCTGAGTCGGCTCCAACAGCCATTTTTAGTCCGCCTTTTGTCCAAAGGAAATATGGAAGTGTCGGGATTCCGGTTCAAAGTACAACAGTTAGGATTGTTCAGACAACCGATGATGGATTTGTTGATGCACCAGTTGGTGAAGCAGGTGAATTAATTATTAAAGGTCCGCAGGTTATGAAGGGATACTGGAACCGTCCGGATGATACCACCGAAGTATTAAAGGATGACTGGCTGTTTACTGGTGATATCGCCAAAATGGATGAAGATGGCTATTTTTACATTGTTGATCGCAAAAAGGATATGATAATTGCGAGCGGTTACAATGTATATCCTACTGAAATTGAGGAAGTGCTTTACCAGTTAGATGCAGTCGAAGAGGCATTGGTCGTTGGGGTTCCAGATCCATATCGCGGTGAAACTGTAAAAGCCTATGTGAAGTTAAAAGCAGGGGCCGTTATTACTGAAGAGGAAATTAAGCAGTTCGGTAAGGAAAACCTTGCTCCATACAAGGCACCTAAAGATGTAGAAATACTAGAAGAACTTCCAAAATCCTCAGTCGGAAAATTACTGAGAAGAGTTTTAAGAGATCAAGAGAAATTAAAAATAAAAGCTTAATAGAATACAGGAGGGATAAGGATGAGTTTACAAGATTTATTTAGTTTAAAAGGGAAAACAGCTATAGTTACTGGCGGCGGCAGAGGCTTGGGTCAACAAATTGCTGAGGTATATGCAGAGGCAGGAGCAAATGTGGTCGTCTGCTCAAGAGATATTGACGCATGCCAGGAGTTAAGTGATGCCCTAAAAGAAAAAGGCGTTCGTTCCCTTGCCATTAAATGTGATGTTTCCAATCCGGAGGAAATCCAGCACGTTGTGGACGAAACGTTAAAAGAATTTGGTCGAATTGATATTTTAGTCAATAATAGCGGGACAAGTTGGGGTGCACCGGCATTAGAGATGCCAGCTGATAAATGGGATAAAGTTATGGATATCAACCTTAAAGCTGTCTTCTTATTTTCTCAGGCTGTAGGAAAAATTATGAAGGAACAGCGCTCTGGAAAAATCATTAATATTGCCTCAATTGCAGGAATGGGTGGTCAAAATCCATTAGTAATGGATGCGATTGGCTATTCAGTAAGCAAGGGAGCGGTTATTACGTTAACCCAAGAACTAGCAGTAAAATTAGCACCTTATAATGTTCATGTGAATGCGATTGCACCGGGATTCTTCCCTACCAAAATGACAAAGGCCATTTTAGGCTATTCAGGAGAAAAAATCCTTGAGCGTACTCCTGCTGGACGCTTTGGCTCTGACGCGGATATGAAAGGACCTGCACTTTTCCTAGCTTCTAGTGCATCTGATTATGTATTTGGTCATGTTCTAGCTGTAGATGGCGGATCAAGTGCATCAGTTCTATAAACTATTTCTAATCAATGGATAAAATTAATAAGTATCTTCATAGAAAAATAGTTAAATATTTTTCATTATTTTCTTAAATTTCAAATTGACTTAAGAGCTTGAATTTACTATGATAAGAGAAACATACCGACCGGTTAGTTAAGAGGGGCTTTGATGGATTCTAAACAACAAGATTCAATATTTGATTATAAAAAACTTGAAGATGAAATCAATAAAAGTATCCATGACCGTACTAATAGCCGATTCTTTACTCGTGCCTTTGGCAAGGGAATGGATGCCCATCTTAGCCAATTAAAGGTTCACAGAAGGTTAACAACTAAGTGGTTAAATCGTAAAGACCTTCCGAATAAAGATGAAATAGCTGCTCTTTCCATCAGAATGGTAGATTGTGAGGAAAAGCTGGATTTTCTTGATGAGAAATTCTATATAATAACAAAAAGAATGCAAGAGAATTGTTTCAATGTAAAAAGAGTGAAGAAGGCATTTGAAGATTTGCTTGTTATTTTAGAAGAAGAAGTAAAAGAAATACAAGATAATAAAATAAAAAGGTTAGAGGAAGAGCTGTTTGAATTAAAGCAGCTTTTTCATACAGATTTCGAATTGGAGGAGAATATCGATGGCGAAGAAAAAAGAAACAGACCTTGAAACAATGGTTGAAAATCAAGAAGCAGAAATCCAACCTGAGGAGCAGCTATCAAGTTTCGACTTATTATGGAGGGTTGGATTTGATGAATTAGATTCATGGGCTGAAAGATATAACAAGCGCGATGAACTTTTCCTTGCAGAGGCTAAAAACTATGTGGAAAGACTCAGACGCAAT
This sequence comes from Neobacillus pocheonensis, assembly GCF_050477905.1. Classification (NCBI taxonomy): domain Bacteria; kingdom Bacillati; phylum Bacillota; class Bacilli; order Caryophanales; family Bacillaceae; genus Neobacillus; species Neobacillus pocheonensis. The sequence goes on from NZ_JBCNAD010000038.1 coordinate 75,660, forward strand.
CAGGAAAATATTAAAGCAATCTCAGAGCAATTTAACAAAGAGCTAAAGGAATGGGAAAAAGGCGCACGGGAAGAACTTCTTGTGACAACAACGTCTCTCCAGCAATTTTTCCCTATTAAATCGTATGAAGAAATCAATCAGGTTGTGGATGATATTCAAACTAAAACCACGTCCCTATTGTTAACTCCATTTCGTTCATTGAAGAATGGCCAGGCAATTGAAAAGTACTTAGAAACGCTTGAACAATATATTTCTTTTAGGAAAAAAGGCAGAGAGAAATATGTGGATAGTGTAAAGAAGACAACGAATGTCGTCTATGAAAATCAAAAAATATTTGCAAACCTTTTTGCAAAACAAGTGAAAACGGCTATGTTCCCTTTTCAACAATATATGAAAAGTGTATCTGAATTGTCTAGAAAATCATAACAAAATAGGGGTGGAAGAAAATGTCGGATAAAAAATCATACGATCCATATGAGTCATTTCACAAGTTTAGTCAATTGTGGGAAAAGCAAATAAATGATTTTATCTATCTTTGGACAAATAACAAAGAATATGTCAAAATGACCAATTTCGGGACTGAAATGCAATCGCGCTATATGGAAGCATTTAAAAAGAATCAAGAAGCAATGGCAGGTGTATTAAATTTACCTACTAAAAATGACGTCGCAAATGTGGCAACCTTAGCCGTTCAAACTGAGGATAAAATCGATGCGCTTGAGGAACAAATTTGGGAACTGCAGGAATCCATGAAGTCTCAAAGCAAAGAAATTGAAAGTGTTGTAGAAGTATCAAAAGAAATCATTAAATTAACAAAACAGCTAAAAACAGAATTAATAAAATCGAAAAAAGAAATTGACGATACAAAGAGTTTACATGCAGAGCTTCAAGAAATGAAATTTGAGCTTATGAAATTACAAGATTTTAAAGAAGAATTTGCGGCACTTAAGGGGCTCATTGAAAAAGACAAAGCTGCAGAACCAGTGTTAACTGGGGCAGGATCTTCTAAATAATAATAAAAGGGAGGGAAAAGCGTGGCGACAGAAACACCTTTAAAAAACTTAATTCCAAATTGGAATTATGAGAAAGAAATGAAACGCTGGGGACAAATGTTTAAGCTTTTAAGTGAACCCGAGCCAAAGGTCGGTCATACACCTAGAAACGAAGTATGGAGAAAAAATAAATCTGTATTATGGCATTATCCGGCTAAACAGAAAAAATATAGTATTCCGTTATTTTTCGTATATTCCCTATTTAATAAGCCATACATTTTAGATATTGCCCCAAAGGCTAGCGTTTTAGAAAACCTAACTAATATGGGCTATGATGTCTATTTATTAGATTGGGGTGCACCAGGATATGAGGATAAGAAGATTGGTTTGGACACCTATATCGAGAAATATTTAAGGACAGCTGTTAAGCGCGCTATTCGCCACTCAGGAGCCGAAGAAATTACACTAGTAGGATATTGTTTAGGTGGTACGATCGCATCCATTTATGCAGCCATTGCGGAAGAACCAATTAAAAATTTAATTGTTGCAACTGTTCCAATTGATTTTGAACCATTTATTGGACCAGATAAATGGGCTGAAGGTATGAAAAATGGCGATGTTAATATTGACCGTTTAATTGATGTTTTTGGAATCGTCCCTCCAAAGATGGTAGAGGGTATGTTTAGAGCTATTGGAGCGCCAGTTTACTTTACAAACTATACCATGCTTTTAAATCGAGCGCATGATCAACGATATGTAGATAAATGGCGCCGAATGAATAAATGGACGATTGACCAGGTCCCTTTTGCTGGAGAGGCATATCGCCAATTAGCGAATGACCTTTTTAAAGAGAACAAGTTAGTAAAAGGGGAATTCATGATTGGAAATAAAAAAGTGGATCTGAAAAATATTAAGGCAAATCTTTATGTTGTAGTAGGATCTAGAGATAATTTAATTTTAGAAGACCAAAGTAAACCGATGATGGAATTAGTGTCGAGCGAGGATAAAACCTATAATGTTGTTGAGGGTGGACATGTCAGTTTAGCCTTGACAGGTATATTTGCTGGTATTGTGGATCAATGGGCTTCAAAACGATCTAATCCACTATAAAATTATTCTGTAATAAGAGTCAGTACAAGTAAATAAATTAATTATGAGCAATTGGGAGGAGGAAGGAATGAATTCCTTCCCCTAACTAGCTTTTTTGTGTTTATTTAAAAAGTTGCGAAGTACTTCGTTGAAGGCTTCCTTCGCTTCCAGCTTTGCAATATGTCCAGTATTTCTGAAAATAACAAACTCTGAGTGGCGAATTTGTTTATGCATCAGTAATTGGACCCAAACTGGGATGACGGAATCATATTGTCCGCCAATGATTAAGGTTGGAACTTTAATTTTAGGAAGAAGACTTATATTATTAACTTTTAGACATGCCTCCATCGATTTATAATAATATTCACTATTTGGTTTGTAAAATTGATAAAAGTGATCAAAATTTTCTTTTGACCATGAGTAAAGGCAAATCTTTGCTGCCGTTTCTCTTAGATCGTCTGGAGATTTATTTTCTGCACGGGCTTCCCTGAATTTCAAGAATAATTTTCCGAGCTGTTTTGGTGCATAATGGAAGGTGCTGACAAGCATTAAGGAACGGCACATTTCAGGGGCCTGACGATAAATTTCCTGCGCTACCATGCCTCCCATTGATAGACCACAAATGTGGGCGCTTTCAATTTCAAGACCTCTCAAAAGTGAAATAATGTCGTAGGCAAAATTTTTAATTGATATTTCACCAGGTGAGTGATACTCACCATGTCCCCTTAAATCGGGAATGATTAGGTCAAACTGATCGGCAAATTCGAACTGATTAGACCAACCTTCCTTTATCTCTCCAAGACCGTGGATAAAAACTAATGGCTCACCTGTACCAAGGCGTAAATAGGGAATTCCGGAGCAGCTTTTAAATACTTCGCTCAAAACACATTCCTCCTCAAGTTTTTTATAATAATCTATGTTTCCAACATTGCTAAGGTATAAACATTTATAAAATTCCGATTATTTTATTATATAATCAGTATTGACAGATTATAACACATAGGTGTAAATTACATATATAGACTAGCTAAGAAAATACATACGGTGTAAGAACGTTCCAATCCAGGGAACCAAATAAAAAGGAGAGGGTTAGAAAATGAGTACGACAAAGAAAGTGGAACAAGAAGCAGCATTAGATTCTAATCGATTTGTAGACACATTATGGAATCAATATGAGCAATCTTTAAACCGCTCGAGAAAAATGCGTGAAAGAAGAGAAGAAGCCTATCTTAATGCAGTAAAAGAAGTAGTCAAATTTAATCAAGAATTTAGAGGTTCACTTGCCAGTCTTTTTCAAACTTCAAGACAGACAAGTTCAGAGCTTGTTAAAGGGGTATCAAGCAGTTTGGTAAAAAGAGTGGAAGAAACACAAGCTGTACGCCCAGAATTGAAGGATCAATTCGGTGAGGTAACTGAACGTATCGAGCAACTAACCATGGCCCCACTTGCAGCTGGATTAGACCTGCTTCAACGATTTGAAGAAAATTTTGTTGAAGGTAGTGAAAATTATGTGAATTATACGAGAGAGCGCCGCAATGGCTGGGAGAAAGTTTCTGATGAATATGTAAAGGCTGCAAGAAACAGCCACAAAAAATTAGCTCGTCGCCTTGAAGAGAGCGGGAAAGTATTAGTTAGTACAAATTAAAGTCCTTTATAAAAACTCTGCTGTCGTTTTGACAGTAGAGTTTTTTGTTTTCTTTCCAAATGAAGGGACTTTACGTTAAGATTAAGGAATAAGGTAAGTATTATGAAAATGAGGTCCAATCCATGATAAAAAAGTATATGACTTTCCAAAAAAATAATGGGATTGCTCCATATATTTGGACGGTTCTCTGTATATTACCCTTTTACTTTATTTTTCAATCTCCCTCCACAATCGAAATTGTTGTGGGGATCTTGCTTACGCTGATATTCTTTATCCTTTATCGGATTGCCTTTATTTCAAAAGGATGGCCGGTTTATCTTTGGACGTTAATTCTTATTGGGATTTCGATAACTGCCACCAGTCTTTTCAGTTATGTTTATTTTGCTTTTTTCCTTGCATATTTTATTGGCAACATTAAAGACCGAGTACCTTTTTTAACCTTGTATTTTATTCATTTACTCAGTACCTCGGCATCGATCAATTACAGTATTGTGATGCAGGAAAAGTTGTTTTTACAGCAATTACCTTTTGTCATTATCATCTGGATTAGCGTTATCCTCCTTCCTTTTAGCATTTATAATCGGAAGGAGAGGGGGCAACTAGAAGAAAAACTGGAGGATGCGAATAAGAAAATTTCTGAGTTGGTCAAAATGGAGGAGCGGCAGCGGATTGCCCGGGACCTTCATGATACATTAGGACAAAAGCTTTCCTTAATTGGCTTGAAGACGGATTTGGCAAGGAAATTAATCACAAAAGACCCTGAACAAGCACGTAATGAATTGAAGGATGTTCAGCAAACGGCACGGACGGCGTTAAGCGAGGTAAGAAAAATGGTCTCCTCAATGCGCGGTATTCGGTTAAAGGATGAAATTCTTCAGGTTAAGCAAATGCTCAAGGCGGCTCAAATTCAATGTGTTTGTGAAGGCGAATTCAATTTAACGAATGTTTCATTACTGACGGAGAATATATTAAGTATGTGTTTGAAAGAGGCCGTCAATAATGTTGTCAAACATAGCGGTGCCTCGTCCTGTTATGTTTCCATTGAGCAATCGTGGAAGGACATTGTATTAACAGTTCGTGATGATGGTATATTTAAGGTTGAAGAAAGTTTCAAAGCTGAAGGGCATGGACTGATTGGAATGAAGGAACGACTTGAGTTTATTAATGGCAGTCTTGAACTTGTGACTAGCGATGGAACAGTATTAAACATTAGAGTGCCAAATGATGTGAAGCCGGAATTAGATAAGGAGGAGCGGAAATGATTCAAATCGTTATCGCTGAAGATCAGCAAATGCTGCTGGGAGCCTTTGGATCTCTGCTTAATTTGGAAGATGATATGGAAGTAATCGGAAAAGCCTCTAATGGAGAAGAAGCAGTCGCACTGGTGAAAAAATTCAAGCCTGATGTTTGCATAATGGATATTGAAATGCCTGGGAAGAGTGGACTTGAAGCAGCGGAAGACATTAAGGGTCTTGGGTGTAAGGTAATTATCTTAACAACTTTTGCACGAACAGGCTATTTTCAGCGAGCTTTAAAGGCTGGTGTCAGCGGGTATTTATTGAAAGACAGCCCAAGTGAAGAGCTTGCGAACTCCATACGCAGTGTAATGGCAGGCAGACGTATTTATGCACCTGAATTAATGGATGATGTCTATGGTGAAGAAAATCCTTTAACTGACCGGGAAAAAGAAGTGTTAGAACTTGTTGCCGATGGTAAGAATACCAAGGAAATTGCAGAGGAGCTCAGCATTAAAACTGGAACCGTTCGGAACTATATTTCCATCATTTTAGATAAACTGGAAGTTAAAAATCGTATTGAAGCGATTACGCAATCAAAGGAAAAAGGCTGGTTTAAATAAAAAGCTAACAGGAATCAAAAAACCACCGGTTGGTGGTTTTTATATTTTTACAAGAAATAGGGGTGGACACTATTCGACAGCAGTTTGAAATTTAGCTGAAAAGCTCTTTATATAATCAAAAATTTCGTTGGGTCTTTCTTCGGGGAGAGCGTGACCCGTTTCTTTTAAGACAATTAATTCAGAGTTGGCCAGATCTTTGTTTAGTTTCTCGCCAACGGTAAGGGGCATTGATTTGTCATGGTCCCCCCAAAGGAGTAGACAGGGAGTTTTGATTTGCTTTAGAATTTTCGGAGGAAGATCGCCCTCGCGGTCCCGAATCATTCTAGTAAGGGCAACAAATATTTCATCCTGTAAAAACGGCTGCAAGTAGCCGTTAATCATTTCATCATTAATGATTGAGTGATTATAAAGTGCATCTTGAAGATTTTTTCTCACTCCAGTCCGTGCGAACCAATACTTCACAAAAAGGTGAAAATAGGGAAGGTAACTTGTTAGGATTAATGGCAGTTTAGAGCGTTTTAGATACGCCGAACTGCATAATAGGATGGCCTTGTCAGCAAGTTCTGGCATCATATGAAGAATATTCAAAACAATTTGTCCGCCCATTGAATGACCGATAAAGGTCATCTTTTTTAAGCCAAAATACTCCGTAAGTTTAATCACGGTTTGAGCTAAATTTTTATAAGAGTATACGTAGCGATTACATTTAGCGCTTTTCCCAAAAGGGGGAAGATCAACGGATAACACTTGATATTCTTTTTTGAGCAACGAAATTAAATGACGAAATGTAAAGGTGGAAGAAAGAAAACCATGCAGTAGAACGAATGTTTTGTCCGAAGATGGTTTAGGATAAAATTCATAATAAACATTAATGTTATTTACCGGATGATAACCGGTTAATACATCCTGTTCCATCAATCTCATCCTCCAATTCCATCAATAATAGTTGAAATTAATGTTCCCTAATTTTGCATCCTTACACCAATAAATTCATGGCAATTCATTTTAAGATTTTCACCTTTTTCATTATTTCCAACTTTTTTTGCCTTTTTTGAAATAAAATGTTTGAATTTTTAGAAAACTAACTGTATAATAAAAAAAAGCTCAAGGAGTTGATTTCCATGGAAAAGAAGTTACTAAATTCACCACAACATTCGGATGAACATACAGATACTGTTGTTGCAGAGATGTTCCTAAACCATGTCCTGATTGAATTTAAAAGGGAGAAGATCCGCAAGGAAATCGACCAAACTTTACAAGAAGGGAACAAGGAATTATTCCTAAAGTTAACAGAAGAGCTTAAGAAAATTTCCTAATTCATTGACTAATGTATTTACTACTAAAAAAATGAAGCCCTATCCTTCATGTGGATATGGGCTTCATTCTGTTTTTTAGTTTATTGCAAATTGGGTAACTTTCTCGATGAATAACTTAGAAATCAGAGATAGGGTCTTATTTTGATTATATACTAGATAGAAATACCTCTCTTCAGTGAAATCATCAAGCACATACATTTTTATCGAGCTCTGTTTTGCAAATTCTTTTGCAGCGACTTCTGAAATAATGGAGACACCGATATCCTCCATGACAAATTGTATAATGCTCTGGACGCTATCAGTATAGGCAATAATATTCATATCTTCTTTTTGAATTTTATTTTTCCTTAAAAACCTTTCAATCGATGCGTTCGTCCCTGAACTTGGATTCCTCATAACAAATGGGTACTTCGTGATGTCATGAATGTCGAGTTTTTCCATAATGGGAACTTGATTTGAAGTAATTAGTACTAATTTTTCTTTTAATAAAGGAATAAAATGGAGCTTATCATGTTCATATTTTTCTCCTAATATCCCCATATCAACGGACCCATTAAGGACCTGATCAGCAACAGTTTTGGAAGAGGATTGATTAATATGAAATCGTGCATAAGGAAATTGCTCTCTAAATTGTTTTACCATCCTAGGGACTAGAAATTGACCTGGAACAGAACTTGCTGAAATCCGAATCATTCCCTGTAATTCTGTCATTCCTTGATTTAAGTCCAATAACGCTTGGTCTTTTAAGAACAAAATTTTAAGTGCCCATTGGTACAATCGCTCTCCATAAGGGGTTAGGACGCTTTCCCGTCCCACACGGTCAAAAAGAGTAACATTCAAAGTCTTTTCTAATGAATGTATATGAGAACTTACCGTGGATTGGCTTAAAAAAATATCCTCTGCTGCTTTCGAAAAGCTTTTATGCTCTACAACCTTTGTAAATACATACAACTGATGTAAATCCATGTTAACACCGCCATCTATATAAAAAATCGATTTAATCCAATTGATATAATAGATAAGTTAAATAAATATTATTATAGCATTTCTATAAAACAATTTAGAATTTCGATAAATAAAAAGAAGCCCAATCCATTTGGATAGGGCCTCTTCACTTTAAACCATTTTAAACTATCAAAAAGTTAGTTATCATCATCGCCGCTATGTCTGTTTTGGTGACTGCCATCGTCAGTCTTATTATCATCATCCCCGCTGTGTCTATTTTGATGTGAGCCATCACCTGATTTATCGTTATCTTCGCTCACATTTTTATGATCATCTTTATCTACTCTGACCACTTTTGCGGTCTCTGCGTCAATTCGTACCTTGGCTTCTCCGCTGCTAGTAGTTAACTCTACTTTGTATTGCATTTTGCCGTGCTCAATTTCTTGCTCAATCTCTCTTACAGTACCGTCTACCGTCTTCATTGCAATTTCAGCAGCTTGGTCTGAAGAAATTAAATTTTTACTAGCAGTTTGTGAGCTATTACTGTCCTTGGGATCAACCTTAACATATTTCTTGCCATGTTCTGTTTCGATTTCAACCTTTTGCCCATTGACCGTTGTTTCAGATTTGCTTTGGCTGTTTACTGATGCACTGATCTTTTTATCATCTTGATGATTTGAATCATCTGGGCGAGTATCATTTTTCGATGCACTTACAAATGCTGCACCACCCAAAATTAGTAAACCTGACAACGCACCAACAATTATCTTATTTCTCATTGTAAATTCCTCCTTCGTATTTGTTTCTACAATGATAGAATATCCAGCGAAGATTAGAGGATAGGGAAGAGAAACATTAGAAATTAATGAGAGTCGATGTTGATTCTTTGCAATTTATTTCAAAGGGTAATTAGTCGTCATCTTTTTTATTATCATTGCTTTTATCATCAGATTTTTTATCATCGGTTTTATTGTTATCTTCCTTTTTGTGATCATCCCATGTTACTGAAAGCACATTGCCTGTAATGGCGTGAACTTGCACAACCGCTTCCAACCCGTTTTTCGTTTTAACTTTTATAAGGTAATAGGTGACCTCTCCCTTGGTTTCAAGCCAGATATGGTCCACGATCCCATTTACTTGTTTCGCGGCAATTTTACCTGCCTCAGCTTCTGTTAACCTCTTTGGGGGCTCATTGATATTTATTGACGTACTTGAGATGATGGACCCTGACACAGCATTAATTGTAATCGTTGTCTGTTTATTCCCTTCGGTTACAACGGCCTTATATATTGGCTCTCCATTGCTCTCTAATTTTTCTAAAGATGCAATGGTTCCCTTTGCCTCAGCTAGTACAATGGTTTTTATCTTTTCCTCCGATAATATGCTTGAAGGTGGTTGATTCTGAGGTACTGAATTATTTTCTATTCTCTGAAAGGATAAAATTTTACCGTTTGTCGCATTTATCTTGATCTGATAAAGATAATTTTGTTTTTCTAATTTCAGATGATATTGTTGGCCGGCAAGCTTAATTTGTGTTACCGTACCTTGATAACGTTTTTCCACGAGTTTTTCTGCATCCTGTTTGGATAGTAGCTGAGCACTTGCATTCGTATGATCAAGCATTTGCCAGGTAATGAAAATTCCTGCTATAAAAAAGCAGAAGAACAGCCAAATCCATAATTTATTTTTCATTTCTTCACCTCACCACATATACATACTCCTATTTTCTAACACGAAAATTAGAAAATGCTGAGAAATTGGTTGTTTTTTTATCTTTTTAGAAAAAGAGCAGCAGTGGTTCCGACCCCTTCTTTACTTTCAAGCTGTATCCTGGCACCAATGGCGTCTGCGATTTCCTTTGCTAATGAAAGTCCAAGGCCAGACCCGCCTTTTTTTCGATTTCTGACCTTATCAACGCGGTAAAAACGATCAAAAACTTTTGGTAGTTCTTCATTACTAATGCCAATTCCTCGATCGCTAATCTTGACATACGCATCTCCATCCACCACTCCAAATGAAACAGTTATGATGTAATCACTATATTTCCGGGCATTATCAAGAAAAATAAACAATAGCTGCTTTAATTTCTTTTCATCTGTTTCAATCGTAATTGGTCGAACAACAGTGTTTTCCTGTTCTAAGTGGATTTCTCTGTTAAATCCATTTCGGAATGCTTTTACAGTTTGGTTTAAAAAATCTTCAAGATTTATTGGAACCTTTTGGATGTTCCACTGTTCATGGTGTTTTGCAAGTAACAATAATTGCTCTGTCATTTCTTTCATCCGGATTGCTTCAGAATGAATGGCCTCAATGGATTCCGAAAAAAGTTCCGGATCTGCTAAACCTCTTCTTTTTAATAAACTTGCATAACTTTCAATAATCGTTAATGGAGTTTTAAATTCATGTGATGCATTGGATACAAACATTTTTTGCTTTTCGTAGTTGGTTTCAAGTAAATCAATCATATGGTTAAAAGTTTCACCCATTTGAAAAAGTTCATCCTTTGACTTTTCCTCAAGGGTTAAGCGTTTAAAGCGGCCACTCTGTCTAATTTCAGTCATCGTATTGATCATAGAGGTTACCGGCATCGTAATCAGTTTACTCAGAATACGACTTGAGATAATGACAGGAATTAATGCTAGAAACGTCACAACGATTAGAACTAGACGGAGCACTTTTAAGTTATCTGTAGCAGATATAATACTTTTCGTAATTTGTAGATTCGCAACACTGCCATCCCGCATTATAATTGGCATCGATACAAACGTATAAGTACGATTCTGATAAGAAATGAATTGACTCAATTCCGCTTGGAAGAAATTTATTTTTCGCTCAATTAATTTTTGCTCCGTTGAACTTGTCACAGACGATAAGCGGTGGTTATCAGTTGTAACAAATTCTATCATTCCATTAATAGGTACATAAGAGCGGAGCAGTTCTCCTTCTGGAATAGAACCAAGTGATTCACCTATGTCAGTAGCTGTTTTTTCTAATTCCTTTTTTGCTGTTTCTAGCTCACTATCGAGTATTAATTTGCTAAAGGTAAGATATACCGAAAGATTCATAACAATTAACAGAAAAGCCACCAAAACAGCGGTTGATAAATTAATTTTATTACTTAGCTTCATTTGGCTTCCTTCAAAACATAACCAACACCACGAACGGTATGTATTAAAGCGGGCATGTTTGGAAGGTCTAGCTTTTTTCTAACATACCGAATGTAAACATCTACTACATTCGTATCTCCCAAAAAGTCATACCCCCAGACGGCTTCTAAAATTTGGTCCCTATTCAAGACTTGGCGTTTATTGGTAAGTAAATAAACAAGTAGGTCATATTCTCTTGGAGTTAAATCGACTGAGCCTTCACCTCTGTAAACCTCACGCGTTCTCTGATTAATTTTCAAATCGGCAAAAGTCAACAAGTCAGTGTCTACCTCAATTTGTTCAACTTCCGTCACTTCTTTGAATCTTAGTGCAGCACGGATCCGCGCCAGTACCTCTTCAATTTGAAAGGGCTTCGTAATATAGTCATTTGCACCATAATCAAGTCCTGAAACTTTATCCTCAACAGAACCTTTTGCCGTTAATAATAATACGGGAGTATGTTTATCATTTATGCGGATCCTCCGCAGCAGTTCAATTCCACTTAAGCCGGGAAGCATAACATCTAGTAAAACCAAATCCCATTTCCCAGACCGATAGGCATCGAAAGCCTCGAGCCCATCCATCACTTTTGTTACCTGGTATCCCTCATACTCGAGTTCAAGCTCTAGAAGCCTGGCAATCTTTTCTTCATCTTCAACGACAAGTATGGTTTCTTTTTTCATTAAAAAGCCCCCTTTTGTAAAAATTCTAACTTTTCCAATAATTCATCTTATTACCTTTTTTTCCACAGGAGCACTAATTTATCCTTCTTATTTAAAATAAGAACTTCTTCTACCTTCAAAAACTTTTTCAGTTAAAGTATGATGAAACAGTAGAAACAGGATGGGAGTGACTAGTTTGCCGCAGCTTCACATTTATAGTAAAAAAATACCTTATTCATATTCGAAGTTTTTCCGTCAATTTCGCTCAATTGCACATAACAGCAACTATCATGTGTTATTGGAAAGTGGACGGGGAGGCCGATACAGTATTGCAGCCTTTGAGCCTGAAACAATCATGAAAGGAAAAAATGATCAGCTGGAGATTATCAATAGTTCGGGGACAGAAAAAATAACAGGTAATCCATTACATTTACTGAAGGAATGGATAAACGAGTATAAGGTCGACAAAATAGAAGGGCTTCCTAGCTTTTTAGGAGGAGCAATCGGGTTTATCAGTTATGATTATGCACGGAATATAGAAAACCTACCTGAATTAGCTAGAGATGATTTAGAAACACCAGACATATACTTTTTTATCGTAAAAGAATGGTTTGTTTTTGACCACGAAAATGATATCTTATGGCTTTTATTTTTGGCTGAAAATGATCACGATATCGATGAGAAGCTTTCTTCCTGGGAAATGCGCTGGCTTCAAGAATCGGCCACAGAAGTATCTTCTAAAGCTGTGAAGATTGATGAAAATCAATTAGAGGTTTCAATGACAGAAGAGGAATTTAAAGCTGCAGTTCAAAAGATCCAGCACTATATTGCACAGGGGGACGTATTTCAAGTCAATCTCGCTGTGCGCCAATCCAAACCGCTTCAAGTAGAAGCAATGGATGTGTATGAACAATTGAGGTCGTTAAACCCATCACCATATATGGGGTATCTTCATACACCAGACTTTCAGCTTGTTAGTGGTTCTCCTGAGCTTTTAGTGAAAAAAAACGGCTCGGAAGTTAGTACGAGACCAATTGCAGGGACTCGCTCAAGAGGGAAGGACAATGATGAGGATGTAAAACTTGCAAATGAATTAATCGAAAATGAAAAGGAACGGGCAGAACATGTGATGCTTGTAGACCTCGAGAGGAATGATTTAGGAAGAGTATGCAAATATGGGACAGTCGAAGTGGATGAATTTATGGTCATTGAAAAATACTCCCATGTGATGCACATCGTGTCTAATGTAAGAGGTGAATTAGCAAAGGATAAATCAAGCTTTGATATTATTGACGCAGTATTCCCCGGCGGTACAATCACTGGTGCTCCTAAAGTCCGTACGATGGAAATTATTGAAGAGCTCGAGCCCGTTCGAAGGGGAATTTACACGGGTTCTCTTGGTTGGATAGATTTTAGCGGAGATTTAGAATTAAACATTGTCATTCGAACCATGCTCGTAAAAGACGGGATGGCACATGTACAAGCAGGAGCTGGAATTGTGATTGATTCTAATCCAAAGCATGAATACAAGGAATCCTTGAAGAAAGCGGCTGCATTATGGAAAGCTAAAGAATTGGCAGAGGGTGAGCAACGATGATTTTTATGATTGATAATTATGATTCATTTACTTTTAACTTAGTTCAATATCTTGGTGAGCTAGGTGAGGAATTAGTCGTAAAACGAAATGATCAAACTACTATCGAAGAAATTGCTGCATTTAAGCCGAAATTCTTAATGGTTTCACCAGGACCCTGCAGTCCGAATGAAGCAGGAATTAGTTTAGAGGCTATTGATGCATTCGCAGGGAAAACGCCGATTTTTGGTGTTTGTCTTGGGCATCAAGCGATTGCACAGGCCTTCAATGGAGAGGTTGTACAGGCCGAGCGGCTGATGCACGGAAAAACCTCCGAAATGTATCATGACGGAAAAACCATTTTTCAAGGACTTCCCAATCCTTTTCCTGCAACCAGGTATCACTCTCTTATAGTCAAAAAAGAAACCTTGCCTGATTGTTTCGAAATTTCAGCTTGGACAAAGGAAGGGGAAATCATGGCGATCCGCCATAAGGAGCTGCCAATTGAAGGTGTGCAATTTCATCCTGAATCGATAATGACTACATGTGGGAAAGAGTTATTACGAAACTTCGTCCAACATTATGGAAAAGTTCATATAGTAAAAGGGAGTTAAGATGTTTATCTATTTAAACGATAAAATCGTAAAAAAAGAAGACGCAATGATTTCACCCTTCGATCATGGTTTTTTATATGGAATGGGTCTTTTTGAAACATTTCGTATTTATGACGGGCACCCCTTTCTTTTAGATGATCATTTAGAGAGGCTGAATCATGGTTTAGAAGTATTGAACATTAGACATCAATTTCATCGAGAGGAAACAAACAGAATTCTGCAAATCTTACTCGAGAAAAACAAGCTTAGCAATGCATATATCCGCTTGAATATTTCTGCAGGTACTGGTGATATCGGGTTGCAAACAGCGTCCTACAAGGAGCCAAACATTATTATTTTTTCAAAGCCGTTACCGCCTGCAGGAGAATTAACTGAAAAAAAGGCCATCCTTTTAAAGCAAAAGCGAAATACCCCTGAAGGTGATGAACGTCTTAAATCTCATCATTTTTTAAATAATATGCTTGCGAAAAGAGAAATCGGCGATTCTCCTGAGCTAGAAGGAATCTTTTTATCGGAGAATGGGTTCCTAGCGGAAGGGATTGTCTCAAACCTTTTCTGGAAAAAAGGAAACTTCTTATATACACCGGCATTAAGTACAGGTATCTTAAACGGAATTACCCGTCAATTTGTGATGGAACTCGCTAAAAAACACAGTCTAAGTGTGCAAGAAGGCCATTATACATTGGAGCAAGCAATTGAAGCAGAAGAGATGTTTGTAACAAACTCTATCCAAGAAATTGTTCCCCTTTCCTCGTTTGATAGACATGTACTGCCTGGTAAAACAGGAGTGTGGGTCCAGCGATTCCATCAAGACTATTCTCTGTTTTGTAAAAGCCTTTGGTCAAGGCGTAATTTAGGAGTGAAAAAACATGAGAGAAAGAATAATCAAGGAAATTAGAAGGATAGAAGAACAATTCGATGTGAAAGTCTGCTATGCAGTCGAGTCTGGAAGCCGTGCGTGGGGCTTTCCATCTAAGGATAGTGATTATGATGTAAGGTTTATCTATGTCCATAAAAAAGAATGGTATTTGTCGATAGATCAAAAACGTGATGTAATTGAACTTCCGATTAATGATCTCCTTGATATTAATGGATGGGAGTTAAGGAAGGCTCTAAGGCTTTTTAAAAAATCTAATCCTCCGCTCATGGAATGGCTTCATTCCGGCATTGTTTATTACCAGGCTTTTTCATTAGTGGACAAAATGAAAGAGATTCAAAACAAAGTATTTTTGCCTCAATCTGCTCTTTATCATTATTTAAATATGGCGAAGGGGAATTTTCGAGATTATCTACAGGGAGAACATGTTAAAATTAAAAAATATTTCTACGTCCTAAGACCGGTTTTAGCCTGTAAATGGATTGAAAAGTATAATACGGTCCCTCCAATTGAATTTCATGAATTAGTCGAGGATCTCCTTGAGGAAGGAATCCTTAAGCAAGAAGTCCAAACATTATTAGATAGGAAGATGAGAGGGGACGAACTAAATCTCGAACCAAAGGTTGGGGTGATTAATGAATTTTTAGAAAGAGAAATCGTTCGACTAGAGGAATACACGAGGACATTGGTTGTTTCCAAAGAGGACGTCACACCAATGCTTGATGAATTGTTTAAAAATATACTAGAAGAAGTATGGTCATAAAAACTATTATTTTAAAGCTAGGCTATGTTAAAGGTAAATGTTGATTATTTAACTCTGTTGATTGGAGCGGAAGGTACGAAGACTCCTGCGGGAGTACGGGGCAGGGGAGACCCCGCAGGAGAGAAGCGACGAGGAGGCTCCCCGGAACGCCCGCGAACCGCTCGTGCCTGGAGCGGAAATCAATAGCCAAGTTTAACACAGCCTAAAGCTAAAGAAGCCCTCACTATATTAGTGAGGGCTTCTTTAGCTTTATATAACAGCCCTTTTTTGAGTCGAACTCTTTTTCTTTTTGTTTGTTTCGACTATCACTTTAAAAAGCTTTAAGGACCGTTGAAAAATAGGGCTCTGGATAAAGGTATAAACAAAAGTAGCAATAAATACTGGCCCGCCTAATAAAAATCCGATAACTAAAACCAGGCTTTCAACGATGATTCGTGCTTGACTAACTGATAAACGTGTTTTATCAGAGATGGAGAGCATAAAGCCGTCTCGCGGGCCGGCACCGATTCCTGCAGCTACATACATACCACCCCCAATTCCGGTAATCACAACTCCGGAAAGGAGAATTAGATAATCGACCCAAGAATTGGTTGCCTTCGGTAATATATCAAGCCAGAGAAAAAAGTCCATGATTGGCCCTATACATAAAGCATTTAAAATTGTCCCTATGCTAATATATCTTCTATCAACAAATAATGAAACGATAATTAAGATGAGTCCGCAAAATACGCCCCATGTTCCAATAGTAAGACCAAAATGTTGATAAAGTGCAACATTCAAAACTTCCCAAGGGTGCAGTCCCACATATTTAACTTTTACAGCAATCGCATTTCCCAAGCCAAAAAAAGTTAAACCCATGAAAAATAAAACATATTGCAAGAATTTCAATTCCAGTACCCCCAACGCTCGTAACTATTTTTCCGAATATTCAAACCTATCTTCATATCTTAAAATATCAGCCTCCAATAATCAATGGTTAATTTGTATTATGGATGCATTATCGAATTGTTAGGATCTGAAATATGTTAAAATAAATAAAATTATTATTCTACGAAAAATAAAAAATAGAAACTAGACTGTGGGGAATGTGCTATGAACTTTGTTGCATCAGATAAGCTTCAAAAAATGTCGTCGAGTATTTTCCAAGAAGTCGCGGAGCGAAAACAGGAAGCGATAAAAAAAGGAAAAGATGTTATAGATCTAAGTGTTGGAAGTCCAGACTTTGCACCGCCAACGTTCGTTATCGATACACTAGTTGAATATGCGAAAGACCCAAGAACTTACGGATATACATTAAAGGGCATACCGGAATTTAATGAAGCGGTTACTTATTTTTACAAAAACCGCTACTCGGTTGATCTAGACCCTGTCAAAGAGGTCCTGCAATTGATGGGGTCTCAGGATGGACTTGCCCATTTAGCTACAGCGATTATTAACCCTGGTGATTATGTTCTAGTTCCAGACCCAGGCTATCCAATCTATGAAGCTAGTGTGAACATCGCTGGCGGGGTTATATATCCAATGCCATTATTAGCGGAGAATCGGTTTCTACCTAAACTTGAAGATATTCCCTTAGAAGTTTTACAGAAAGCAAAAATGATGATTATTAGTTATCCAGGGAATCCAGTAACCGCCCTTGCGAATAAAAGCTTCTTTGAAGAGGTAGTACGATTTGCCAAACTGCATCATATCTTAGTTGTACATGATTTTGCCTATTCAGAACTAATCTTCGATGATAACCCGCAAATTAGTTTCATGGCCGTAAAAGGGGCAAAGGAGGTCGGAATTGAATTTAATTCACTTTCTAAAACCTTTAATATGGCAGGATGCCGCATTGGCTATGTAGTTGGAAATCAACATGCAATTGATATATTGGCTTCTTTTAAATCCCATATTGATTATGGAATTTTTTATCCGATTCAAAAGGCAGCGGTTAAAGCACTAACATCCGACTATTCATTCCTAAAAGAACAAGTCATTCAGTACGAAACCCGCCGTGATGCTTTGATTGCCGGACTTGAAAAAAGTGGATGGCAGGTGGCCAAGTCTCCAGCCACGATGTTTGTGTGGGCAAAAATCCCTTCAGGATGGAATTCTCGGGATTTTGCTTTTGAATTAATTGATCATGCTGGCGTAGCAGTGATTCCAGGCGATGCCTTTGGAGTGCAGGGAGAAGGCTATGTACGCATTGCCATGGTCCAGCCGCCGGAAAGGCTTTCTGAAGCTGCTGAACGAATTTATGAATTCCTATTGGCCTATTCAACAAAATAAAGAGACTTCTATAAATCCGTTAATTCACATATATTTAAAAAAAAGACCTTCAGCTTGAAGGTCTTTTACTTTTAAAACGAAAGAGGGATACAAATGCCAAGCGAACTGCAACAGTTAGAAATAGATATCCCCATCGATGTTATATGGGACTTTATTCGCGATGCGAATAATTGGGCACCTCTGGTACCTGGCTATATTTTACATGAAAAAATAAATGACCGCCTAATCAGCTGGGAATTTAAGAGTGACCTAGGTATCGTGAAAAAAAAGGTCACACTTATCATCGATATCAAAGAGTGGAGTGAGCCTAGGAAGGTAAGCTTTGAATTAAAGCGGAAGAATGAAAAGTACCTTGGAGAGGGGTACTTTGAAGCAAAAGCACTCAATAAAAATAAAACCCGCCTTACAGGGTTTCTCGACATAAATGCCACAGGTCCAATGGGATCATTAGCGAATTCGCTATTTAAAAAAGCTATCCAAATTTCGGACGAAGAAGTAGCCGTGGCTATTTCTTCTAAACTGGAGGAATTTCAAAGAAAATAAAATTAAGATAATCTTAAGCAAAAATTGATACAGTTAGTCCAAATTCTATTTTCCTTTTTAGGAAAGCAGACAGGAGGACTAACGATGTTAAAAAGACTGCAAAAAAGAGGGATGAATGCAATTCTAATTATTTCAATCGCAGGGATGGGGACGGTATCGTATACACCTGCTGCATCGGCAGAAAGTGTGGCTAATGTGGAAACAAATTTACTTTCCAATTTAGAAATTAAAGGGATTTCTCTGGATAAAGATTTTTCGGCTGATAACTTCAATTATTCTGCCAGCATTTCCAATGATGTTCAAGAGGTTACACTTCATGTAGAAAGTGAAAATCCAGAGTCGGTCATTTCTATAAATGGCAAAGTACTTACAACTGGAAATGACGTTACGTATGCTCTTCAAACAGGTGTAAATACCTTTTTGATTACAGTTAATGATGGCACTCATACAACAAGTACTTATACGCTTACTGTAACAAGAGAACAAAATAATAATAATCTCCTGCAAAATATTAAACTATCAGCTGGTGAATTGTCACCTTCATTTTCTTCTAAGGTAACGGATTATAGTGTTGAAGTTTCAAATGATACTTCCGCAATAACAGTTACACCTTCTGCTATAGAAAAGACTTCGACTATTAGTGTGAATGGAGACTTATTGATGGAATCAAGTGCTACAGTAGAACTGCCAGTAGGGAAAAAAGACATTCAAATCATAGTTACCGCAGAAAGCGGGGAAAAAAGGATTTATACACTTCATGTTACCCGGGCAAAAGCTGCTAGTATACAAGTTGCAACAATTCCATCACAGAATAATAGAAATAGCTCTTTCCAACCCACAACTGGGCAAATTAGTACAAATACAGGAGCAGTACAAAAAACAACCAAGGCAAGGCTCACTTCGTTATCTGTTTCAACAGGCACGTGGGACAGCACTTTCACTTCTGATGAATATACCTATCATATCGCTGTTGCAAACGATGTAAAGACGGTTACTATAAATCCAATTGCTGCTTATAGCAGTTCTTCGATTAAAATTGAAGGAACCACAAACAAAACAGTTCAGCTAGAAAACGATAATAAAACGATCATATCAGTTGTAGTAACCTATGATGATGATGACCACAAAACATATGTACTTGTATTTGATAAAGAAAAATAATGGTGCCGGAAAAACCTGTATTAACAGGTTTTTTTGTGTTATTAAATTTGTTTTCTCTATTTTTCGAAAAAAAAGAAAATATTTTTTTAACAAACCTAACAAAGTTGTGTTATATTAATAAATAAAAATTTTACCGAATCACAGAAAAGGGAAGGTGAAAGGTATGGCAACCGACTTAAAAATTAATGACAGCAGTCTTCCATTACGCCGTGATGTTAAATTACTAGGAAAAATGCTGGGTGAAATTCTCATTAGCCATGGTGGTACTGAATTATTCAATAAAGTCGAAAAGATTCGGAATATGTGTAAAAACCTTCGGACCAGCTTTAATCAGGAGGAATATGATGCCTTAAAGCAAGAAATTGCATCTCTCAGCACTCCCATGCGGAAACAAATCATTCGGGCTTTTTCAATGTATTTCCATTTGATTAATGCTGCCGAACAAAACCACCGAATCCGACGAAGAAGAGAATACCAACTCCAAGACAATCAATATGTTCAACCGGCTTCGATTGAAAGTGCGGTTCAATCTCTTAAAGAAAACAATATTGAAGAAGAAATGATTCAACAAGTCCTACATACTTTGTCCCTCGAATTAGTTATCACTGCCCATCCAACAGAGGCGACAAAGCGTTCGATTCTTGAAATTCAACGACGAATCGCGGATATTTTAAAAAGTCTCGATCATCCATTACTAACAAAAAAAGAAAAAAATAAACTCGAAGGAAGTTTATTTAATGAAGTGACAATCCTATGGCAGACAGATGAATTACGTCATCATAAGCCAACCGTTATGGATGAAGTTCGAAATGGTTTGTATTATTTTGATCAAACGCTTTTTGATGTGCTCCCTGAAATACATCGTGAATTGGAAGCATGCCTGGAAACCAATTATCCCGATACTTCGTGGGAAGTTCCTAACTTCCTTCGGTTCGGTTCGTGGATTGGCGGAGACCGTGATGGTAATCCCAATGTAACCCATGACGTGTCCTGGGAAACGCTGATTAAACAAAGAAGGCTGGTCTTAAAAAAATATAAAGACGTTTTAGTAGATTTAATGAAGCGATATAGTCATTCTTCTACAAGGGTAGAAGTAAGCAGCGAACTGCATAACTTCCTTCAGGAAAAAGAGGATGTCATTTTAACAGATGATAAAAAATGGCCAGTAGAATCGGAAGTATATCGTCGTGCTTTTGCCATCATAATAGAACGGGTAAAGCAGGTTGGGAAATCAGCTATAGGCTATAAATCCGCTGATGAATTATTAGAGGATTTATACTTGATTCAAAATAGTCTAAAACATCATCATCCTGCTGCACACGAGTTAAAAACGATTCAAAAGCTGATCCGGCAAGTCCAATTATTCGGCTTCCATTTAGCGACACTCGACATCCGAAATCATAGCGGTGAGCATGAGGCAGCCATTACGGAAATACTTCGAAAAGTTCGTATCTCCGAAAATTATGGAAATCTTGAAGAAGAGGAAAAGCTCAGAATTCTCCAGACTATTCTTATGGACCCGCGACCTCTTTTGTTATTAAATGAAGATTATTCAAAAGAAACACAAGAAATGATAAAAGTATTTCAAATGATAAAAAATGCTCATGAGGAATTTGGAAAACGATCTATTTCCGTATATCTTGTCAGTATGACAAAATCACCAAGCGACTTACTTGAGGTTTTAGTCTTAGCGAAAGAGGCGGGCATTTATCGACTTCATGCTGACGGGGAGTTGGAAAGCCATTTAAATGTTGCCCCTTTATTGGAAACAATTGACGATTTGACATCTGGGCCAAAAATAATGGAAACTCTTTTTGAAATGCCTGTTTATCGAAATCATTTGCAATTCTTAGGGAACCAGCAGGAAATAATGCTCGGTTACTCAGATGGAAGTAAAGACGGTGGCACCTTAACAGCCAATTGGAAATTGTATAAAGCACAGATAGAAATTCACGAAATGGCAAAAAGGTATCAAATTGGTCTTAAATTTTTCCATGGACGCGGTGGATCACTAGGTCGTGGAGGCGGTCCATTAAATAAAAGCATTCTATCGCAGCCTGCTGAAACCATTGGTGATGGAGTTAAAATTACCGAGCAAGGTGAAGTGTTGTCTGCCCGGTATTTGCTTGAGGATATTGCTTACCGCAGTTTAGAACAGGCAACCTCTACCTTGCTTCAGGCGGCCACCCATGTTTCCAATGAAGCTGAGGAAGGGCAGCTTAGAGAACAGGTTTGGGAAGAGGCGATTGAAGAAATTTCTGGTATCGCTTTGGTTAAATATCAATCGCTGGTATTTGGAGATCCAGATTTTCTGACTTACTTTAACGAAGCAACTCCATTAAGAGAACTTGGTGATTTGAACATTGGCTCAAGGCCCATGAGTCGAAAGAATCGCGGACGATTTGAAGATTTACGAGCGATTCCTTGGGTATTTGCATGGACACAAAGCCGTCAACTGCTTCCTGCCTGGTATGCAGCAGGAACTGGGTTAGACAGCTTTGCATCAAGAAGTGAACAAAATATACAGCTTTTACAGCAAATGTATGTGAAATGGCCCTTCTTCCAGTCGACCATTGACAATTTGCAAATGGCCTTAATGAAAGCAGATATTACGACAGCCAAAGAATACTTAACACTTGTTGAAGATAAAAGGATTGCCGATAGGATCTTTTCTAATATTCTTGAGGAATATGAACGAACAAAGAATATTCTATTGAAAATTACTGGCGATAAAGAGCTGCTGGATCACACTCCAAATATTAAGGATTCGGTTTTTAGAAGAAATCCATATGTTGATCCATTGAACTTTTTACAGGTGGAATTAATAAAGGAATTACGGAAGCAAGAAGAGCCGAATGAAGAACTTTTAACCGAAGTATTATTGACCATAAGTGGTATATCAGCAGGATTGCGTAATACTGGTTGATTAAAGAAGGCTATTTTCGCATGGATTGTTATTTTTCGTATAAGTTTATCATCCCGTATAACTAGAAGCTTCGTGCATCTTTTCGTAAGAGCATGTGCGAAAATTGCCTAGGAACTTAGTAAATGAACCATATTAAGTTCCAAAAGCAACAAAGTTTACGAAAAGAGCCTTAAAGAAACACAAACTCATGAAGTGCATGGGTTTGTGTTTTTTTGTACTCTACATAAGTGCTCAATAATAATTGTGAACGTTTTATGAATTATTTAAAAATGAATGGGTATTCATTCATTTTTATGCAAAATTCGACAAAATTTGCGAGAGCGTCCATGATATATTTTAGCCAGAATGATAGATAATCTGGAGGGATGTTTTAATGTCTGTAAAGGAAAGAGTGGTACTAGAAAATCATGATGTTAACCTAATGATTGATGTCTTAGCTACAAACGGAGCAAATGCTCTGGGCGAATTCCGGTGCTACAATCAGGAAATGGTGGACCAAATTGTGAAACAGATGGCCATTACTGCGCTTGAACACCATAAGGAGCTTGCAAAGCTTGCTATAGAAGAAACAAAAAGAGGCGTATATGAAGATAAAGTCTTCAAAAATATGTTTGCGACTGAATGCATCTATAACAATATCAGGGAGATGAAAACGGTTGGAGTAATTAGTGAAAACGACCATGAAGGCATGGTTGAGATGGCAGAACCAGTTGGAGTTATTGCTGGTGTCATCCCTATTACAAACCCAACCTCGACCGTTATTTTCAAATCGTTAATCTCTCTTAAAACAAGAAATCCAATTATCTTTGCATTTCCGAAATATGCTCAGAAATGCTGTGTAAGAACAGCCGAATTGTTAAAGGAGGCCGCAATCTGCGCTGGCGCCCCTGAAAATTGCATTCAGTGGATTGAGGTTCCTTCTCATGAAGCCTTTCAGGCATTGATGAAGCATCCAAAGATTTCTCTTATCCTTGCGACCGGCGGGCCAAATCTAGTTACAGCAGCGTATAGTTCAGGAAAACCTGCTCTTGGTGTTGGAGCAGGAAATGTACCTTGTTATTTTGAAAAAACAGCTAACATTAAACGTGCTGTCAACGACTTGATTTTATCTAAAACATTCGACAACGGTATGATTTGTGCTTCAGAACAGACTCTAATTATCGACATGGAGATTTACGATGAAGTAAGGCAGGAACTAATGACAAACAATTGTTATTTCCTAAATGAAGAGGAACGTTTGATGGTAGAGAGAATTGCTATTGATCCAAAAACGGCCCAACTTAATCCGTTGATTGTCGGATTACCTGCAGCCATGATTGCAAAATTGGCAGGATTAAATGTGCCGATCAATACAAAGATATTAATTGCTGAGCTTGAAGGTGTAGGACCTGACTACCCATTATCCTGTGAAAAATTAAGCCCAATTTTGGCTTGTTATAAGGTTAATAGCTTCGCAGATGGATTGTTAATCGCTGAAGAAACACTGGAATATGGTGGTCTTGGCCACTCTGCTGCTATTCATACAGCTGATCAGGAGGCAATAGATGCTTTTGCCTTACGAATGAAGGCAGGAAGAATTATCGTTAATACACCTTCAACACATGGAGCTATTGGTGATATTTATAATACATCTTTACCATCCTTAACAATTGGATGTGGAACTTATGGAGGGAACTCTGTGTCACAGAATGTTGGAGCAGCGAATTTAATCAATATTAAAAAAGTGGCAAAAAGAAGGACGATGACCCAGTGGTTTAAGGTGCCATCACAGATTTTCTTTGAGAAGAACTCGATTCAGACCCTTGCAGCTATTCCTGGCATTTCGAAGGCATTTATTGTAACGAGTGGAAGTCCTATGAAAAATGGTTTTGTTGATAGAATTGTTTATCATTTAAGAAAGAATCCAAATAATATTCAATTCGAAACCTTCTCCGCTGTCGAGCCAGATCCAAGCATTGAGACAGTCATGAGTGGTGCAGAACGAATGAGAAAGTTTGAACCAGATTGTATTATAGCTCTTGGCGGTGGTTCCGTAATGGACGCGGCAAAAGCGATGTGGCTTTTTTACGAACATCCTGAAACCGACTTTAACAGCCTAACGCAAAAATTCTTTGACCCAAGCAAAAGAGTCGTTAAATTCCCAGCACTTCGCGGCAAGGCAAAATTTGTGGCGATTCCGACTACGTCTGGAACAGGCTCTGAGGTTACTTCCTTCTCAGTTATCACTAATAAGAAAACCAATATGAAATATCCTTTGGCTGACATCCAGTTAACACCAGATGTGGCGATTGTCGATCCGCAATTCGTCATGACAGTCCCTAGCCATGTAACAGCTGATACTGGAATGGACGTTTTGACACATGCAATTGAAGCCTATGTTTCCGTGTTAGCAAATGACTATACAGATGGACTAGCATTAAAAGCGATCCAATTAGTCTTTGAATATTTACCAAGGGCATACAGGGATGGCGGAGACGAGCTTGCCCGTGAAAAAATGCATAATGCCTCAACGATAGCCGGAATGGCGTTTGCAAATTCTTTCCTTGGTATTAACCATAGTCTTGCCCATGTACTTGGTGCAGAGTTTAATATTCCACATGGACGTGCAAATTCGATCATGCTGCCGCATGTCATTCGCTTTAATGCCATGAAACCAAATAAGTTCATGACATTCCCGAAATATGAGCATTTCATTGCAGATCAACGCTATGCCGAAATTGCTAAAATGCTTGGACTTCCAGCAAGCACGGTAAATGAAGGGGTTGAGAGCTTAATCAAGGCAATTATCAAGCTTGCTAAGGAATTGGAAATGCCAATGAGCATCGAAGCGGCCGGGGTCGATAAAACAGAATTTGAAGGCAAATTAGCTGATCTGGCTGAGCATGCTTTTCACGATCAAGATACAATCCCTAATCCAAAAATGCCACTAGTAAGTGAGCTTGCGGGAATCTATCGCCAAGCTTATCAAGGTGTATAAGATATCTATTATGTAAACAATCAGTCTCAGTTCGCTGGGACTGATTAATTACTGAATTTTTTGTGAACAAGAAGTATCGTTAATCAAAATTTGTCCCAATTCTCTTATAATTTAGTTGATGACAACTTCTTCCATGTGTAAATGGAAGGAAAAAAAGGGAGTGGAAAATATGGTATATCAGAAAAAGCCTTGGTTAAAATTTTATGATTCTAGAATCAGTGGGAATGTATCAATTGAGTACGAATCATTATTTGACCTTTTGAAGCAGGCAGCGAACATCCATAATGAAAAACCTGCTTTAACATTTTTCGGGAAATCCTGGAGTTACAAAGAATCGAAAATGATTTCTGAATGGCTCGCAGCATCGTTATATCGGGTTGGATTTAAAAAGGGAGATCGGATAGCGATCATGCTGCCAAACTGCCCTCACTATATTTTTAGCCTATTTGCCATCTTCCGATTAGGAGGTATCGCTGTTCAAGTAAATCCGATGTATGTTGAAAGAGAAATTGAATATGTTTTAAATGATTCTGAGGCAGAATATATGGTTGTATTTGAGGCTCTTTATCCAAGGATCAAGCAAGTTCAACCGAAAACCTCATTGAAAAAGATTATTGTTGTTGGTTTTGGAGGCAATAGAATCCAACTTGCAGACGGAGACAGTTATTTCGAAGACTTTTTAACCCATGACAATGTAATTCCAGAGATTCCAATCGATATTCATGAGGATGTCGCTATTTTACAATACACTGGTGGAACTACGGGTGTCTCCAAAGGTGTTATGCTTACTCATCATAATCTTTTAGCTAATATTATCCAAGTCTGTGATTTTACCTATAATACAGTGGATGAGAAACCTGAGAATTTTAAAATCATAAGTGTTCTGCCAATGTTTCATGTTTATGGCTTATCTTGTAACGCCCTTTCGGCGATAAGAATTGGCTGCAATCAGCTGATTTTACCTCGATTTGATGTAAATGAATTATTAGAATTGATTAAACGGGAGAAACCTTTTCAGCTTACAGCAGTTCCAACAATGATATTTGCTTTGAATAGCCACCCTCTTTTGGAAGAAAGCAATATTGGAGATGTTTTCTATTTGAGCAGCGGTGGTGCCCCTCTTCCTGTCGAGCAGGTAAAAATGTTTGAGAAAAGGGTAGGGAATAGAATTGTAGATGGCTAAGGACTATCAGAAACCTCACCATCAGCAATTTCCACCCCTCCGTTCCTACCTAGGAAATTAGGTAGTGTCGGTATCCCACTCCCTGGGACCGAAGCAAGAATAGTAGAAGAAACGGCAGAGGGTTTTCAAGACGTCCCATATGCGAAGATTAGTCTGGCACCCTACAAGGTGCCTAAAGAAATTGAAATACTAGATGACCTACCTAAATCTTCTGTTGGAAAGTTGTTAAGAAGAATGCTCCGCAAAGAGGAAGAAAAAGCTCAAGTTTAGTTTTTATAAAAAGCAATTACTCAATTTACCTCAACATGAATGGATATCGTTCCCATTTAAACAGACTTCGTTAAATAGACTTCATAGAAAATCACCAAGATTTCAAACTAACTCAGGTATCTTTAAAAATCCTAAAAAGGATGTGAGTATAATGGCTCCGAACAAGGACAATGAAAAGGTTTCTTTAAATGAAACCAAAACGCGAAAGAAGCAACAAAAAGTTGACGATACAATTGAAACGGTTGAAGAGGTTACTCTCGATATTGAAACTGAAACCCCACTTTCTAGCTTAGACCTTCTCTGGAAGCAGGCATTTCGTGAAATAGACGAATGGTCAAAGCGTGGTGATGATCGGGATGAAGTCTTCTTAAATGAGGTTAGGCGTTTTACTGAAAGTGTTCAGCGAAATCAAGGAAATATAAAAGCAGTCGCCGAGCAATTTACAAAGCAAATGATCGAGTGGGAAAAGACAGCACGAGATGAATTTTTGATGTCTACGACCGCTCTTCAGCATTTCTTACCAATTCGGTCTTATGAGGAAATTAATGCGCAAATTGATCAAATTCAAAAAGGTGCTTTATCGCTCATATGTACTCCTTGTCAATTCATCGGAAACATTCCAGCAATTGAGAAATATCTAGAAATGATTGATCAATATATTGCACTAAGGAAAAAAGGAAGATTGCAATATATTAAAATTGTTAAACGAGCTGGAAATCTGCTTTATGAAAATCAAAAAGGATTTGTCAATCTGTTTGCTAGACAAATCAAAGCGCTAATGTTCCCGCTAAATAAATATATGGAAAAAACAGAAGAACATATAAAATCATAATTTAAGGAGTGCATTGGCATGTCAAATGAAAAAATCTTCGATCCCTTTTTTGGTTTTAAGCAATTGAGTGGAATGTGGGATAAACAAATAAACGGTCTATTATATAATCTGACTGACAACAAGGAATTTGTTCGTACAGCAAATATCGGGATTAACACCTATTCTTATTACCTTGAGCGAATTAGAAAGAACCAAGAGCTTATTGCTGCTTTAATGAATATCCCGACAAAGAAAGATGTTGCTAATGCCGCAAAGCTATCAATTCAAACGGAAGAAAAAATTGATATTTTAGAAGAGCAAATTTGGAAATTACAGGATAGTTTAAGCTCTATCACGAAAGAAAATTTAGGAATGTTTGAAGAAGTAGTAAATATTGTCATGCAAATGAAGAATGAATTTCAAAAGGTCGCACAAGAAGTGGCAGAAACTCAAAAAATGAACGATGAGCTGCAGGAATTACGTCAAGGTCTTGTTGATATAAAAACTGAACTTACTACATTGAGAGGTCTTATCGGACAAGAGAAGGAAAAACAGAAAAAAGAACCGGAGAAAAAGCAGGAAAAAGATCTAGTGCTCACCGGTACTACCACAATTAAATAACATGGAAGGGAGCAACTTTAATTATGAGCACTAATGCATTAGGAACAAACCGTTTTCCACTCTTAAACTTAGAAAAAGAAACGAGACGGTGGAATCAATTGTATAAAATTATGACCGAACCAAAGCCAGATATAGTTCCTACACCAAGACAGATGGTCTGGAAGAAAAATAAAACAACCCTATGGTATCATCCTGCAAAGGAAAAAAAACATGCAATTCCGGTTTTTCTAATCTACTCCCTGTTAAATAAGGTGTACATCCTCGATGTCGGTGAAGGAAGCAGTGTTGTTGGCGGTCTTACTGAGCGCGGCTATGATGTCTACCTATTGGATTGGGGATCTCCTGGCCTTGAAGATTCTGATATCACACTTGACAATTATATCATTGATTATTTGGAGAACGGTCTTAAACGAGCTTTAAGACATTCCGGTGCAAAGGAAATATCTCTTGCTGGTTATTGCTTAGGTGGAACCATTGCAGCGATCTTAGCCTCTATAACAGAACTGCCAATTAAGAATCTATCACTTGCGGCTGTTCCAATTGATTTTAGCATTGGTATCGTTCCGGATAAGTGGCTGAACGGACTACAAAAGGGAGAGCTTAGTTTTGACCGTTTCGCAGATGCTTATGGAACCATTCCATCAGAATTTCTATATTTAATGTTTAGAATGCTATCACCATCTTATGGAAGCCCTAATATCAATCTAATCACCCGTGCACATGATGAGAAGTATGTCGAAAAGTGGCGTCGTATGGACAAGTGGACGAAGGACACTGCCTCGTTTGCTGGTGCTGCATTCAAACAGATGTTTAATGACCTCTACAAAGACAACAAGCTTATAAAGGGGGAATTGGTAATTGGTGGAAGGGTGGTAGATTTAAAGAATATACACTGCCCGCTTTTTGTCTTCTCATGTTCACGTGATACACTTGTTTTAGAAAAGCAAAGCCTTCCGGTGTTGGACCTTGTTTCAAGTGAGGATAAAACTTACGAGGTCTATGAAGGTGGACATGTTTCATTGGCATTGACTGGGGTGTTCGCTGAAATTTGGGATAAGTGGCTTTCGGCTCGTTCACAAGAAATTCAAGAAGTACTTGTATAATTTATTATATACAAGAATAAATTATAAGCGGAAAGGATTCTTATCCTTCCCGCTTGTCTTTTTTTAAGCAGCATTAATTTGTTGTTTCAGGAATCTCCGAAGAAGGCTATTAAATCGGTCTTTAGCTTCCAATTTTGCAATATGTCCCGTATTCCTCATGATGATAAACTTAGAATTTGGTATTAGCTTATGCATGCAGGCCTGTATCCACACAGGTAAAACGGAATCATATTGAGAGCCGATTATAAGAGTTGGCACTTGTATTTTAGGCAGCAAGGTTGAATAATTGACCTCAAGACATGTTTTCAAAGATTCAATAAAAATCTGGTGCTTTGGACGGAAAAAATGACTAAATTTTTCAACCGTATCTTTATTCCAGGAGTAAAGTGCCATCTGTGCTAAATGCTCTAATTGTCTGCCAGAAGAAGATACCGATTCAAACTTTGCTTTGCGATTTTCAAACAAGATTCCTTTTAGTTTTTTAGGGAAATAGTGAAAGGTGCTTATTAACATGAGAGAACGGACTAGGGAGGGTGCTTGGCGGTATATTTCCTGTGCAACTGCTCCACCCATTGATAGACCAAGAATGTGAGCGGTTTCAATTCCTAACTCTTTTAACAAGCCGATGACATCAGAAGCAAAATTTTGAATTGTAATTCCATCTGTCTTGGTACATTCTCCGTGTCCACGTAAATCAGGAATAATCAACTCAAATTGATCAGCTAATTCAAATTGATTTTGCCAGCCTTCCTTAATTTCACCTAAGCCATGAATCAGCACCAACGGTTCACCGTTGCCAAAATGCAAATATGGAACACCAGATTTACTAAATTTCGATTCTTCCATTTTACACCACCTACTCATTTTAATTAAGTTTAAAACCAACTTTAGTAAATTGTAAACATTTAAATTCGAGATTAATAATATTTATTTACAAGATTGACAAAATATTACTGATAGGTGTAAAATACACCTAGGTGAGGTGATAAGAATATGGTAAACCAAGATAATCAAACAGTTAATCCATCCAAAAATTTTGTGCTGCCATTTATTTTATTGCTTCTTAGCAGAGTTTCTCTTCATGGGTATGAACTAAGCCAGAAGCTGGAAGCATTCGGGTTTAAGGCACTTGATCAAGGGAATTTATACAGGCTCCTAAGACAACTGGAAAAGGACGAGCTTGTTTCGTCAGAATGGGATACAACAGGAACAGGTCCTGCCAAAAGAAGATATTCCATTACTAAAGCTGGTGCTACATACTTAAAAGGCTATGCAAATCAATTAGAAACATATCAATCGTTGCTGGATCAATTTTTCAAAATGTATTCGAGTTTCCTTGAACTCTATATACCTTCATTTCAAAAGAAGGATCCAATAGAGAAAGTAAATAAAAGTAGGAGGAGGAAGGACAATGGCACAGAAGAAAAATGAAACGGCAGCTATTGAGGAAAAAGTGATACCATCATTAGAGGAATCAATAGCTGTAGGTTCTTTTGTTAACACTTTTTGGGATCAATTTGAACAGTCACAGGAACGTGCAGAAAAGGTTCGTGAAAACCGGGAAGATGCATATATCAATGCATTAAAAGAAGTGATCAAATTCAATAAGCAATATCGAAGATCCATCTCCAAATTATATGATCAAACTAAGAAGACCAATAAGGAAATGACAACTGAACTAATGCATCAAATAAATTCCCGTAAAGAGGAAATGAAGGAAGTAGTGGTTGCCAATACTGACCGTGATTTAAAAAATCAATTGAAAGAGGTATCTGGACAATTAGAGAAACTAGCGCTTACACCATTCAGAACTTTCTTTCATATGGTTGACCAATTAGAGGATAATTTTGAAAAGAATGCGGAGGCAAATGTAGCCTATGCGAGGGAACGTCGTAATGCATGGATTCAAGTTCGAAAAGACTACCTTAAGCTAGCGAGAAATACACACTTTAGCTTGGTTGAACGCGGAAAGAATAGCATTAAAGAACTAGTAAAATCTGAATAACCATTTACAGTAAAAAAAGGGGAAGTATTCAGCATTGATAAATAATAAAAATTGTTTTAATAATTAAAAGCCACAATCTCTAAATAAAACAGGGATTGTGGCTTTTTATTTTTTGCTATGTTAATGGTCAATTTTAATTTTGTAACTACGTTGATTGGAGCGGAAGGCACGAAGACTCCTGCGAGAGTACGGGGCAGGGGAGACCCCGCAGGGGCGAAGCGACGAGGAGGCTCCCCGGCACGCCCGCGGAAAGCGAAGTGCCTGTAGCGGAAATCGACAGCCAATTTTAACACTGCTACTTTTTTTGAAAAATTTGTGAGGATTCCCTAAAAAATCACCTTTGCAATAGAATTGTAATATTATTTTTAATTTTTTTAATAATTTAGATGATATACTTCCAATATAGACAAAATAGGATTATATTGGGTATTAATTAGCTAATTTATACTAGTCTTCAAAGATTGAACTCATTAACATTAGATAATTTGGGTCTTTAAAGAAGGCAGGGGAACTGGTTTGAAAAAGAAGATAACGACATTTAGTGCTTCACTCTTACTGGGACTTGGTATTTTTAGTGCTATGCCGGGTATAGAGGCAAGGGCAACCAACATAAGTAATATTCAAGAGCAAAGATCAGGAGTTAAAAATGAGTTAACCAAAACGAATCAGGAAATAACTCAAGTTCAAGATGAACTCGCTATGCTTTCGGAGCAGATAAAAAGAGTTGAACTAGCCATTATTGATAATAATAATATGATTGTTCAAACGGAAGCAAAAGTGAACGAAACAGAGTCAGAAGTGGAAGTGCTTGAGCAAGAGCTCTCTTACATAAAAGGCAGAATTGACAAACGTAATGAAATAATAAAAAAACGTGTCCTCTCCCTTCAGGAAAGCGGAGGAAAGGTGAGTTATTTCGAAGTGATTTTGGGTTCGTCAAGTTTTAGTGATTTTGTTGACAGGCTTGGAGCGGTTGCAACTATGGTAGAAGCTGACCAAGACCTAGTAAAGCAGCATAAAGAGGACCAGATTGATATTGAAAATAAACAAATTACCGTTGAAAAGAAATTGGCTGATCTAAAAAATTTGAAGATAGAACTAGAAGGAATGCAGGCTCAGATATTAGAACAAAAAGAGCAAAATGATTTGTTAAAAGAAGCGCTTAAAATGAAGGAACAGGAAAAACTCTCAGAAAAGGCCAATCTGCAGCAACAAGATAGTAATCTAGCTATAAAAGAGGCTGACCTTAGGGCCGCTGTAACCGATCCTGATAATCTTTTCAACGTTAATTATTCGATCCCCGTCTCAACGAATGAAGCAATTAATATTGTTATTCATGCTGGTGAAAAATATATTGGAAATTCCGTTTATGTTTTCGGTGGCGGTAGAAACGCATACGATGTTTCTAATGGAAGATTCGATTGTTCTGCATTTGTATCATGGGCATTTGCACAAGCAGGCATAAAAGTAGGGGCACATACAGATATTCTAAAAAATACCGGAACTAGAGTACCATTTAGTGAAGCGCGTCCTGGGGATATGGTATTCTTTGATACCTATAAAATAGACGGCCATGTTGGCATTTATCTTGGCGATGGAAAATTCATAGGTTCTCAGAGTTCAACAGGTATTGCCATTGCAGATTTGTCTTCCGGGTTCTACGCCAAGAAATTCAATGGAAGAGTCATGAGAATAATCAATGATTAATATAAGAAAAGAAGCGATGCTTTAGCAATCGCTTCTTTTCTTATGGTTGCTTCAATGTAAGTAACCCATCCAGGAATAATTTCATTTCAATTAGTTCTGCTTCACTTTTCGGGTCCAACTCGACCTGACCGCCTTGATTAATACTTAACTTAAATTGAGGTAAATTTGAGTTGTCGGTAGATACATTGTGTGCCAATAATTTTACATCTTTAAGACCTATGTTACCGTTTGCGGGGGGATAACTCTCAGTGAATACAGCGTTTGTAACACTTAGATTAAGATTATCGAAATGGACCGTTTCTTTAGGAGTCATACCGATTGTTACAATCCCATTAGGAGTTTTCACTAATTTTTTAATCATTAATCCATCCACTGAGAGGTTTTCAAATTTCAATCCGAGCATCGGCCGATCTTTTTGTTCGGTTGTATCACCTACAATCATGGAAGGGGCCATCATGGTACCTTCCATTTGACTTGCTTCAATGATAAAACCAATAATTGTTGAACTACTCGCAAAACTATCCCTTGTCGGAATCATCAGTCCACAAATAATTAAAATAAATATAATTACAAACTTATAAGAATTATTTCTACGTGTCAAAGCCATCACCATTTTTCTGAATGCTTTTACGATTCTTCGAAAACTATTATTCTGGTAAGATCTCTTTTCCTGTCGCTACCTCTTCTTCAGCAAAATTACTTTCATTAGTCTGATCAAAAATTTCTTTGGACCCGAGCTGAGGTTTCCAGGCAATGAACATTGAACCTCCCACTATTCCAAGAATCGTCCCGATAAGAAATCCGCCAAGGGCTCCCATAATCGATAAAACGGATGAGAATATAGCCAATACTCCAAGAAGTGTAGAAAGCCTTGGCATAATAATTCCTAGTACACCCATTAATAGGGTTAGACCGCCTAAGAAAAAACCAACAAATAAGATACTGCCAGGGGCAGCAGCAACTTCATAAAGTTTAGCTGGTACCCATAAAATGATTAATCCAGAAAGAATACACAAGGCCGCCCCCCAGAAAGGGCGCCTTGCTCTCCAATTTTTTAATTTTGCGCGTTTTGATAAAGTAGAGTTCATTTTTATCATCCTAACTCAACTGTTCTATGGTGTTTTAAACTTATTGTAATTTTTCAAAGTAAACCTTCATTCCAGGTAATGAAACAGTTTGCTGGAAAAGGTATAAGGTTTGTAAATTACCATTTTCAATTGTTATGGTGTTGGCAGTTTGCGTAAATTCCTTTGCTAATGCTTCAGCCCTTTGTGCAGGGTCAGTTAGGTCATAATTACCAATGTAATTTTCCGACATAGTTAGACTTTCAAATTTAGCATCACCATTTACCATTGTCGCTTTTTGAATAAGACCGTTAATTTCAACTGGTTTATCAGAAGTAATAACAACTCGAATTCCAAGAGCAGGGATAGCCTTAGAAATTTCTAATCCGTTTATGGTAGCTTTATCAATTTGGTTTACTGCAACTGGGTTGTTTTTAGTGGTAGCACCATCAGCGACACCGCCGTAAAGCTTAAAGTTTGTACCTACCATTTTGTCAAACTTGACAGTGAATTCACCAAACCCGCTCAATGGAGCAGCAACAGCAACGCCGGTTATCCCAAAAATGGCAAGAAGGGAACCTAAAAACAAAAATCCACCTAATAATGCAAATACTAGCTTTTTCTTGACTGTTTGACCTCCGATAATGATTGATTCTGCTGTCAATTTATTTCCTCCCTTTTATTTGTAATTAGCGAAAGCATGTTGGATATGTATGCGCTTACGCTATCGTCACAATTTTAAGATAAATATAGGGATTCGTTAATCCCTACATTTGTAGGAAGTTGTTCCTATGATAAAAAAAGGAAATAACAAATTTCGTCAAAATAATCAAAAATATTGAAAATGGGCAGGAAATTTGGCATGTTTAGATGAATTTATTAGAGAATAATGATTATTCACAATTAATACTTAAGAAGCAGCTAAGATGTTCAGGAGAGGAGTGTAGTCGAATTGTCGAAATCGTTAAACAGCCATTTGGACGATCTTTTAAATGATGCTGTAAAATTACTTACCATATATCAAGATGAACTTTTACAAGAGTGGGAGTTGACGCTCCAATCTCTTAAGAATACAAAAAAAAGATCAATAGCGGTATTTGAATTTATTAGTGAATTCTTAGTCAAGTTTTTATATTCTGGACGAAATGGCAATGCTGATTTATTTAGAATGTTAGATGAAATTCAGGATGAGTGGTATTTGCATTTTAATAGGGATCCAGAACCTGAAGCACTAATTTTTCATTTGAATCTATTAGAGAACTCTGCACATAAGGTATTAAAATCTAGGATTGCTTACTCATCTAAATTACATCCTTCAGTCCATTATTTATTTTCAAAGATTAGTGAAGTGATGCTTTTTCAATCGGAAAAAGAGAATAATACAATTTGGAAGGATGCAGTAATATTATTTAATGAATGGATTATCCGTTCACAAAATTTTCAGGAATCCGTAGAAAATATTTGTTTTGGATTTGGTTACTTTCTTCCCTTTGAACGATGTGCGCTATTTAAGTTTACTAACAAGGAAAGTGTAGGAGTTGGTTTGTTTGGCCATCATTTAAACAATGAGGAAGTTAAGGCAATCGCTGAAAAAATCACGAATATTCCAGTTCTCAATGAAAGCATCGTAAAACTAAAATCACAAGGGCATGAATTGAAAAACTTTCAGCCTATTTATATACCATTTGCTGAGAAGGATCTTCCTGAAAAATATGTTAAAACCTTTAACCTTTCATCTTTAATCATTGTACCTATCTATGTTCCTGAGGAAGGAAAAATAATCGGTGGAGTTGTTTTAGATCAGGGTCCTGGCCAGCATTTTACTGTTGATACAAGTCTCTATCCTGCACTTATGAAATTTGGGCAAAGTTCGGGGGAATTACTATCAAAATTTATTCAGGCTGATATTAAAGAAAGAGAGGTAACTGAAGATAACCCAGTTTCCCTATCCCCTAGAGAGACAGAAATTATTAAGCTTTTGGCAGACGGCGCTTCAACATCTGAGGCAGCCTTAAAGCTTTATTTAAGTGAGTTTACAGTAAGGGATTATATATCAAACATAATGAAGAGACTGAATGCGCAAAATAGGACAGAGGTTGCGGTAAAAGCAATTCGAATGGGAATAATTGAATAATAATAATCTTGCAATCAAACAAGAAAATGAGTAAAATAGGAAAGTTCTTACCAAAACCAATTATATTGCGGCAAAAAGTTAGGAGATTTCACAACATGGATTTACTTATGATGTTAAAAGCAATTATTTTAGGGTTAGTGGAAGGGGTAACTGAATTTGCTCCTGTTTCATCAACTGGCCATATGATTATTGTTGATGACATGTGGCTGAAGTCAGAATCGTTTTTAACTAAGCATGGGGCCAATACCTTTAAGGTAGTTATTCAACTTGGGTCGATTTTAGCAGTTGTTGTCACTTTTAAAAACCGTTTTATTGAAATGCTAGGACTTGGGCGCTTTATTAATCAAGAAAAGCAAAATCAGGACCGGCTTAAATTAACTCAGGTAATTGTTGGGTTGATTCCAGCAGGTGTTCTAGGGGTACTGTTTAATGATTATATTGATGATCATTTATTTTCAACCAAGACTGTATTGATTGGACTAGTAATAGGAGCAGCATTTATGATTCTTGCCGATTTAATAGGACCCAAGAATCCAAAAACACAAACTGTAGATCAGATTACGTACGGACAGGCAATTGCAGTTGGGCTTTTTCAATGCTTCTCATTATGGCCTGGTTTCTCACGGTCTGGTTCAACAATTTCTGGTGGTGTTTTACTTGGAATGGGCCACCGTGCTGCTGCTGACTTTACCTTTATTATGGCTGTGCCAATTATGGCGGGCGCAAGTTTCCTTTCCCTGTTGAAAAATTGGCAATATATGACGATGGATTCACTGCCGTTTTTTATTGCCGGATTTATTAGTGCTTTTATATTTGCATTACTTTCCATCCAGTTCTTCTTAAAATTGATCAATAAAATAAAGCTTTTACCCTTCGCGATATACAGAATCGTATTAGCTCTCATTATTTATATAGTTTTCTTTTAAATTTTGTAGGCAGCTCCCTTATGGAAGCTGTCTTTTATTGTCTATAGGAAAAAAATATTAAAATATTTGTCTAAAATGTGACAAAAACTACCGGTTTATCCTTAAATCGGCTAAATGTTCTTTGGAATTAGTGGAAGAGGGGCCGCTGTCAAAACAACAAACCCTTTATTTATTACAATCTAAAAATGAACTTAATCAAGCAGAACGCAGTCTAGATCATTATCTTGCCTTTATGGGGGAGGGAAGTATAGAAAGAAAAGAAATGAGTTTTGTGGATGATCTCAAAGAAGTAGTTCAATTAATGAAATCATATGCAGATATGCATAAAGTTGACCTTATTTTTACATCAACAGCAGAAGAGGAGGTTTCGATAAAAGGGGACCCCGCTTTGCTTCGTTTTGCATTGTTAAATATCATTAAGAATGGAATAGAGGCTTGTACGCCGAACGGCAGAGTCAATATCTCGCTTCATGAAATGTTAAAAGAAGTTTTTATTGTAGTGGAAGACAATGGCAGTGGTATACCTTCACAAGTACTTAGTCAAATAGGTAAACCTCTACGCTCTGGTAAGGTGAATGGCACTGGATTAGGACTAACTTCTACCTTTAAAATTACAGAATCGATGGGAGGAAGAGTTGAAGTAGAATCAGATATTAATAAAGGGACTGTATTTAGCCTGTACTTCCCAAAATGGGGATTAGCGAAGACAACCTTCCAATAATTAAGGAAAACCCAACAGCACAATTGCTGTTGGGTTTTCATCTTTATTTTAAAAGTAATCAGGGTAATCACTTACGATTCCATTAATATTAAATTGCTTAAGCAGTTTAACATCGCTGTTCTTTTTTACTGTCCAAATAATGGTTTTAAACCCATGGTGTTGAATTCTTCTAATGAGACGCTTGTTTACCAAGGTTATTTTGGGATTTACATATGAAGCAAAACTGGAAAATGAGTTTAAATCTTTCGTTGAGATCCTTTTTACACCCGTATTCTTAATTAAAACACCTATTGGGATGGATGGCAGCAAATGATGAAAACGTTTTAATGAATTTATATCAAAGGATTGAACAATTATATGATTATTTTCTCCAGAATGAAGACCTCTTTTCATTAACTCTTTTGCTACCTTTATTTCGATTTCAGGGTATAAGGAAGGTTTTTTTAGTTCCAGCAGCAAGCCAGTTACACTTGCGTAAACATCTAAAAACTCACTAAATGTGGGGATTTTTTCTCCCTTAAATTTAGGGTGAAACCAACTCCCTGCATCAAGTGCTTGTATTTCTTTTAAGGTTAGGTCTTTTACTTTGCCTTTTCCATTCGTAGTCCGGTTAACCGTTGGATCATGAAGGACCACCAGTTCTCCATCCTTTGTCATCTGAATATCAATTTCAAGGTAATCGACACCAAGTTCTAATGCCTTGTTAAATGAGGCAAATGTATTTTCCGGACAGTAGCCTGCAGCGCCTCGGTGACCAATTTTTATGGGAATCTGACGCTCTGAATTCCTAGTTAAACCTTTTATCAACCGAAAAGAAACCATTACAATCAACATGAAAATGGTAACAACATTTTTCAAGTCTATGCTCCAATCCACACTTATTTTGTGAACATATTATGGAAAATTGCTTCCATTGTCAACTTTATTTATTTATGGACAGATACCAGGTATGAATAGTCGCCCATTTTTTAAATATGGATAAGTGTCTATCGCACATTTTTATCTAGGTGAATAGGATATATGGAATTAAGAAAAGGAGGTAATGCAAATGTCTGGTGCAGCAGGTGGCTACGGCGGCGGATTTGCCCTACTAGTCGTTTTATTCATTTTATTAATTATAATTGGGGCTTCTTGGGGTTACGGATTCTGTTAATTTAATAAGGAGGTTATAATCATGCCATTTGGATATGGATATGGTGGCTACGGCTATGGTGGCTGTGGTTTTGGCTTTGGCGGCGGCTTCGCATTAATCGTTGTGCTATTTATTCTTTTGATTATTGTGGGTGCAGCTTGCTTTAGATGGTAATAAATAAGAAAAGATTATGTACTAAACCCGTTTGAGTTAATCAAACGGGTTTTGCTGTGTAAATAGTGAGGTGTGTTTCCATTTCTTAAACTCTTCAATCTCGGTTCCTAATTTTTTTAGAGTATAGCCTATTACCGCAGCATCATCGATTAGTCCGATACCTACCAAGAAATCCGGAACTATGTCAAGCGGAGAAACGAAATAAAGGATAGCTCCGATGACGGTCATAATGGTACTTTTTGAGACATTTTTGTATTCGCCTTTAGAGTAAGCCTTAATCAATTCGAGGAGCAACTGCAGTTTATCCCAAACCTCACTAAGGCTTCCTTTTTTATCATTCGCTTTTTTTATAGCCTTTTTCAGCAGTCCCTCAGTTTTTTCTTGATTGTGAAGATATTCTTTTGCATTAGAAATATACTTGTTACTCTCTATTTCAAATATCTCTTTTTTCCCGAACAAGCTTTTTCACTTCCTTTATGGAGAATCCATAATTAGTTTGCCTCAAATTTTTAAGCTAAAACTAAATTTTCGGAGTGAAGGTTTGAACGGTTCCCGATAATTTCTTCCACTTCATAGCCTTCTAATGTTTCTTTCTTTAATAAAGCATCGACTAATTGCTGATACTGATATTGATGGCTATTAATTAAGCTTTCTGCTTTTTCTAAGCCTTTTTCAAATAGCTCTTGCATTTTTACTTCTTTATCCTGTTTATTAAAGGTTAGAGTAAAACCATCCTGAAGCATCCCTGTATCGACCATTTGTTCAATGATGTGCTTTGCTTGCTGAACGTCACCACTTACTCCAATACTGTGTTCACCAAGAAACAGTCTCTCGGCAACACCGCCGGCTAATACCATTGCAACTCGGTCTAAAAGATCGCTTGTTGTTGACAAATGTAACTCTTTTGGAATTGGCGCGACGTATCCAAGTGCTTCACCACGAGGAATAATCGTTGCTTTTCTAACTGAGCCAGGCTTGGTTAATGATGCAACTATTGCATGCCCTGCTTCATGAATGGCAACTCGTCTTTTCGTTTCAAAATCCTGTAAGGAGCGAGACGTACTCCCTAAGATAGTACGGTCAAGTGCATAATCAAGATCATCTTTATAAATCTGTTCTTGACCATTTCTTACAGCCCGCCTGCTGGCAGTTTCAAATAATGACTGAATCTCTGCACCGGAGAAGCCGGATGTACTTTCCGCTAAATCGTCTAATGAGGAATGGACATCTTCTGCAAGAGCTTTACCTTTCGTATGAATATCGATGATTTCTCTTCTTCCCTTCGTATCTGGGAGTGGTACGTGAAAAGAAAAGTCAATTCGACCTGGACGTAGGAAGGCTTCATCGAGCATATCCTTCCTATTGGTTGCGGCGATAAACAAAATTCCATCGTTGGAATGCCCGCCATCAAGCTGAACAAGCAGTTCGGTAAGTGTTTTTTCTGCTTCTTCCCCCCCATGTGCTTTGCGTCTACCTGCAAGAGCATCTATTTCATCAATGAAAATAACAGCTGGACCTTGTTTTCTTGCAGTTTGGAACAGTGAACGAACTCGGCTCGCGCCTATACCGACAAACAATTCATTAAACGCAGAGCCACTAGCAGAGTAGAAGGAAGCATTTAATTCACGGGCAATGGCCTGAGCTAATAAAGTTTTTCCAGTCCCAGGAGGTCCGTACAACAAAATTCCTTTTGGTGGTTTAATTCCCATTTTTACAGCTCGATCTGGCTCTTTTAAGGTAGAGAGAGTCTGCAAAATTTCTTCTTTCATCTCTTCGCCAAGCCCGCCTACATCTTTTAATGTAATTGAAGGAAGCGGACGGGATTTAGCCACACTATTTTTCATCGAGTTTGTAAGTCCGAAGCCGCCTTTTGCTTTTTGAAGAGCAAAGGCTGCACCTGCTAATAATAAAACAACACCGCCCATAATCCATTTACCGTAACGGCTGCTACTTGAATAGGAATATTTAATATTATATTTTTCAACAAGCTTATCAACCATTTGGCTGTTTGGCGGGACATGAGAAACAAATTCTGAATCTCCTGCTTTTAAATAAAGGCTGCCGTCATCTTGTTCGGTTAGTGAAACTGTTTTTCCTTTTTGCTGCTGAATGGTTTTTTCTACTGAAGAAAAGGGGATGGACACTTCATTTTTCGTGCTTTGAACAAAATAAACAATACCTGCTATCACAAAAATAAACGCTGCAAACAGCGGAATAAACTTAGACACTTTTCTTTTGCTTTGATTCATATATCATCATCTCCTTTAACAGAGTCATTTTCTATTATAAGGGGATTTCCAGTAAAATGGATATGGGAATCGGTGGCAAAAAAAACACACCATGGTTGGTGTGCTTTTAAAATTTATGACAATAAGCGAAGATGCGGGATAATCGGCATTAACACACTTTGGGCTAGAACTCCAAAGCTTACGCCAATACTGGATGATTTACTCCATTTAAAAACATGAACTTTTTCATCTTTACCTTCATACAAAAATAGAAGTTGATCCCCTTCTTCAACTATTCCAATTTTATTATAGGGAACTTTATTTTGATCAAGCACAATAGCAAAAGCCTTATTCATTAATGCTATTGTTTGTTCGTCAATTTTTGTAATATCCATAGTTCCTCCTTGATGTATCATTTAAATTACTACTTGTACTTACATTATATTCTTTTCGTATATTGGATAAAAGAAATACTTCATAACATCAAATTGAAATATTGCAAAGGTAGCGTTTGCTCTGATAAGATTAAAATTATGGACAAAAATTTTCATTGTCAAAAGAGAGGAAGACAAGATGGGTAACAATTTTATACAAGAAGTATTGTCACGCCGGACATTTGCGATTATTTCCCACCCGGATGCAGGTAAAACAACGCTAACGGAAAAATTATTATTATTTGGTGGAGCCATTCGCGATGCTGGGACTGTAAAAGCGAAGAAAACTGGGAAATTTGCTACAAGTGACTGGATGGAAATTGAAAAGCAACGGGGAATTTCAGTCACCTCCAGTGTGATGCAATTTGATTATAATGGATTTCGCGTTAATATTTTGGATACTCCTGGACACCAGGACTTCAGTGAAGATACCTATAGAACCTTAATGGCTGTTGACAGCGCAGTTATGATTGTCGATTCTGCAAAAGGGATTGAGGAACAAACCCTAAAGCTTTTTAAAGTTTGTCGGATGCGCGGTATTCCTATTTTTACGTTTATGAATAAACTTGACCGTCAAGGAAAAGCCCCGCTTGAATTATTAGCTGAGCTAGAAGAAGTTCTTGGAATTGAGTCCTATCCAATGAACTGGCCCATTGGTATGGGAAAAGAATTCCTTGGTATCTATGATCGATTTAATAATCGAGTGGAGCAATTCCGTGTAAGCGAGGCTGAGCGATTTATTCCTTTAAATGATGAAGGTGAAATTGAAGGGGATCATCCAATAAAAGCGTCTGGACTTTATGATCAAACATTGGATGAAATTATGCTCTTGAATGAAGCGGGAAATGACTTTTCAGCAGAAAAAGTAGCGGAGGGTACATTGACTCCTGTTTTCTTTGGAAGTGCCTTAACGAATTTTGGTGTTCAGACCTTCCTCGAGTCCTACCTAAAATTTGCTCCACCGCCGAAGGCACGGAATTCATCAGTTGGTGAAATTGATCCGTTGGGAGAACAGTTTTCTGGCTTTGTTTTTAAAATTCAAGCCAATATGAATCCTGCCCACCGAGATCGGATTGCCTTTATACGTGTTTGTTCAGGAAAATTTGAGCGTGGAATGACGGTTAATATTCCCCGTTTAGGGAAACAAATTAAGCTTTCTCAATCAACTTCGTTCATGGCAGAGGAACGAAATACAGTTGATGAAGCAGTCAGTGGAGATATTATTGGTTTATATGATACAGGAACATATCAAATTGGCGATACACTAACCACAGGTAAAGATGACTTTCAATATGAAAGATTGCCGCAGTTTACACCTGAATTATATGTCAAGGTTTCTGCGAAAAATGTCATGAAACAAAAATCATTTTATAAAGGTATTCAGCAGCTTGTCCAAGAAGGAGCTATCCAGCTCTTTAAATCGGTTAGGATGGAAGAGTATTTACTAGGAGCTGTGGGACAGCTGCAATTTGAAGTGTTTGAACATCGGATGAGAAATGAATACAATGCTGAGGTTTTAATGGAGCGAGTGGGGTCTAAAATAGCTCGCTGGGTAGAAAACGATGAAGTTGATGAAAATCTTTCCAGCTCACGCAGCCTTCTTGTAAAGGATCGTTACGATCATTTTGTATTTTTATTTGAAAACGATTTTGCCCTTAGATGGTTCCAAGAAAAAAATCCAACTGTTAAATTATATAATCCGATGGACCAGCATGAATAAAATAGAACGGCGGGAG
This sequence comes from Neobacillus pocheonensis, assembly GCF_050477905.1. Classification (NCBI taxonomy): domain Bacteria; kingdom Bacillati; phylum Bacillota; class Bacilli; order Caryophanales; family Bacillaceae; genus Neobacillus; species Neobacillus pocheonensis. The sequence continues at coordinate 119,264 of NZ_JBCNAD010000038.1, forward strand.
ACATCTCGCCGTTTTCTTTTTATAGAAATATTATGAAAATTCAGACTAACTACCTATAGACGAATCTTTTTGGAAGAATTTACAATGAAACCAATTATCACTATTTTATTTTAAGGGGGAGATGGATTGGAAAAAGGGTATTTTTTCACAGGTTTTCCAGGTTTCATTTGTAATCAATTAATTAGGGAAGTTTGGAAGAAAAATAATTTGCAAGGGCAGGTTTTTGTTCTTGTCCTGCCAGACATGGTTGATAAAGCAGAAAAAGAACGGAAAACAATTCTCGTAGAACTTGGACTTTCTGATTCCTCATTTACGATCATAGAGGGGGATATTACAAACCCAGGATTGTTGAAAAAACCTGAAGAACTGGTAATGTTAATGGAAAAGGTAACCCATGTTTTTCATCTTGCTGCCATTTATGATCTGGCAGTTCCTCGAGATGTAGCTCACAAAGTGAATGTTTATGGAACAGAAAATGTTAATAAGTGGGTAAAAGGGCTGCCGAATATTAAGAGATATACTTATTTTAGTACGGCTTTTGTCGTTGGAGTACGAGAGGGTACTCTGTATGAGACTGAGCTTATCAGACCGATCCGCTTCAAAAATTATTATGAAGAAACAAAGTTTGAAGCAGAAGTTTTGGTAGATGGAATTAAAAATGAAGTACCAGTGACAATAATACGGCCAGGTATTGTCAAAGGTCATTCTCATACTGGTGAGACGATCAAATTTGATGGTCCATATTTTATTATGAATTTTTTAGAGAGGTTAAAATTTTTACCAATCATCCCGCGATTAGGAAAAGGTGAGGCATTTGTTAATCTGGTACCAATTGATTATATTATTCAAGCAACAACGTATCTTAGTTTTTTTGATAGTGCTGCCGGAAAAACATATCATTTAACAGATCCTCGTCCTTATCGAGCCTCTGAGCTTTACGAAATTATCATGAAAGAACTTCTTAATAAACAGCCAAAAGGGATGATTCCATTAACTCTGGGTAAATGGTTTCTTTCGATTAAGCCGATAAGAAAATATTTAGGGGTAGAAAAGGAGGCATTAGATTATTTTTCGTGGAAGGGAGCTTTTGATTGTACCCAGGCATTCAATGATTTAAAGGATTCTGGGATTATTTGTCCCGACTTCAAAGATGGAATAAAACCGATGGCAAGCTTTTATTTATTGCAAAAGGATAACCCAAGCTATCATATTAACATTTTATAAAGAAGGGTGAAGGTCTATGGATGCCATTCATGAGAAGCTTAAGGTGATAGCTCCTGCGACAGGGGAGCAAATAGGAGAGATTGAGGAAACTCCAATTAGTAAAGTGGGCCTTTTTTATCATAAAGGGAGGACCGCTTTTCTATCATGGAGTAATCTTCCTATTGAGGAGAGGCTAAGGTATTTAAGAAGGCTGAAAGATATTATGGTCACTCAGATGGAGGATACGGCAAGCATAATTGCTACTGACACGGGTAAAGTGGTAACTGAGGCTCTTATTGCTGATATCATGCCAACTTTAGATAGTATCGACCATATTTGTAAACATGCCAATAAAATTCTAAAAAGAAAAAAAGTAACGACACCGATATTATTAGTCGGCAAGAAATCATTTATCGAATATATGCCACGAGGAGTCGTCTTAGTTATTTCACCTTGGAATTATCCCTTACAGCTTGCGATGGTTCCGATGATTAGTGCATTAGCAACAGGAAATACGGTCATTTTAAAACCTTCAGAAGTAACTCCGCTGGTAGGAAAATGTATAGAGGATTTATTTCAAAAGGCTGGATTTCCGGAGGGGGTTGTCCAATTTGCTCATGGCGGTAAAGAGGTCGGTGCGGCTTTTACAAATGGAAAGCCGGATTATATCTTTTTTACTGGTTCTGTCCGAACTGGTAAAATCATACAAGAAATAGCTGCCAAAGAACTGATCCCAACTACACTTGAACTAGGCGGTAAAGACCCGATGATCGTGTTTAAGGACGCTCATTTGGAGAGAGCAGCAAAAGGAGCTGCTTGGGCCGCTTTTACCAATAGTGGTCAAGTATGTATGAGCGCTGAAAGATTATATGTTGAAAAAAACGTGTATCCCCAATTTATTTCTTTATTGAAAAAGGAAATCTTATCACTCAGGCAGGGGACAGATGCAAATGCAGATGTTGGTTCAATGACATTTCCCGCCCAAATTCAAATTGTTAAAGAACAGCTTGAGGATGCCATACAGAATGGTGCAGTCCTAGAAACAGGAATCCCGCCAGAGGAATGGAAGAATGATATGTTCCTGCCCTTAACTCTGGTCACTAACGTAAACCACCAAATGAAAGTAATTCAGGAAGAATCTTTTGGACCCCTTCTTCCGGTTATTCCTTTTGAGACAGAGGAAGAGGCTGTGAATCTTGCTAATGATACGGTGTATGGATTAAATGCAAGCGTTTGGTCAAGTGATAGGCAAAAAGCACGTAGAGTTGCTTCAAAGCTTATTTCAGGAGGGGTCGTTATCAATGATGCGATTATTACAGTAGCCAATCATGGCCTTCCATTTGGCGGTGCAAAGCAAAGTGGCATTGGGAGATATCACGGGGATACCGGATTGAAAATTTTTTGCCACGAAAAATCAATCATAGAAGACACCGGGCGGAAAAAGTCTGAAATTCATTGGTATCCTTACAAGGAAAAATATCCTTTGTTTCTAACGCTCTTTAAAAGTTATTTTAATGAGCGTCGCAATTGGCTGCAATTTGCCAAAAGTTATTTAAGCATTTTGAAGAAGAGTTAAACTTGGGAAATTTATTAATTTCACCGTTATTTTAGCATTAGACTGGATAAGCTAATTTAAAGAAGTTTGAAGTCATAATAATGCCTAAAAGAAGCGGGATTGTACAATGAAAAAGATAAATAAATTGGAAGCCGTTTTGTGGAATATTGCCTTTCCTGGCTTCAGTCAACTTTTAATGGGGCAATATATTAAGGGTTTATTGTTTGTGGCATTAGAATTTGTGATGAATGGTTATAGCAAATTTAACCAAGCAATAATGTACAGCTTTTTAGGAGAAATTGATAAGGCTGAGGCGGTCACAAATTTTCAATGGCTCATGTTTTACCCTTGTGTGTATATGTTTTCTCTTTGGGATGGATATCGCTCTGCAATGCCAAGCGATGAAAAATATTCTTATTTACCATTTGTATTTGGTGCATATTTTGTCACTGTTGGTTTAATGTTATCGCCGAAGATTTCTATATTTCGAGTACACCCTGGACCAGTATTTTTACCAATGCTGTTTTTAATACCAGGACTCTTTATTGGATTTTTCATTAAATTTTTATTATCTGCCAAAGCAAATAAACAATAAAAAGCTTCGAATCGAATTTGATTTGATGCTTTTTTATTGGGAAAAAATTTTCCGAAAACCCCCACAAATTGCTCCGTGTGATTCGTACCTATTTAGTGAAAAAGGGATTTTCGTTTTAAAACAATGAACTGGGAAAAATTGCGTCACCTACACAAGTCCAAATTAACATTGGTATGTTATAATTGGTCGAATAGAGGTGAGCAAATGCTAAGTTTATTGTTTATGACCAAAAAGAAAAAAAGAACCTTAGAAGAAACGGTCATCTTAATTCAACAAGGTGATAAAACTCTAATTAATGAAATAATTGAAGCGTATAAACCATTTATAGCAAAAACAGTATCTTCCGTATGCAGACGATATATATATGAAACCGATGATGAATTTAGTATTGGCTTAATCGCCTTTAATGAAGCGATTGAAAAGTATTCACCAGATCGCGGGAGCTCACTGTTAAGCTTTTCTGAAGTTATCATTAAAAGAAGAGTCATTGACTATATCCGAAAACAAACTAAAAACCAACATATTAGCATTGACTTAACCAATGCATCACATGAAGAAGAGTCACCTGGTAACGTGATTGTGAATGAGCTCTCCCTGGATGATTATCAAAAAAAAAATGATGAACAGCTGAGGAAAGATGAAATTTATCAATTTCAAATGCTCTTAAGGTCCTTTGATTTAAATTTCAGCGATTTAGTCGAGAATTCCCCGAAGCATGCTGACGCCAGGAAAAATGCCATACTTATTGCAAAGATGCTAATTGAAAATTCTGAAATGAGAGAATTGCTGCTTGAAAAAAAGCGACTACCAATTAAACAATTGGAAAAGATGGTAAACGTCAGTAGAAAAACCATCGAACGTAACCGAAAATACATTATTGCTATTGCACTGATTTTATCGAGTGAATATGTTTATTTGAAAGATTATCTAAAGGGGGTGATAGAGGATTGAAAAAGGGAATTGTTATGGAAATTGATGATGCATTTTTAACTCTTTTAACCCCTGAAGGCGAATTTTTGCGGGCAAGGAAGCAAAACCAGACCTATTTACTTGGTGATGAAATTCATTTTTTTCCGATTGAAAGCATAAGTACTAATAATTCATTTAATTCATTAAAAAGGATATGGAAGCAAAGAACGGTATGGACCGCTGCATTAGCAATAATCATCCTTTTTGGTTCATTTATTCCAATGTATCAAAATAATAGGGCATATGCCTATATGTCCATTGATGGGAATTCGCGTATTAAGCTTGGTATTAATAAAAAAATGCAGGTTGTGGAATTAACTGGTTTGAATAAAGAGGGTAAAAAAGTAATATCACATCTGGATAATTGGGAAAAGAAGAATGTTTCACAAGTAACCAATACGATTTTGGCTGAAATTAAGGATGAAGGCTATCTAAATAAAACTAAACCCGTTCTTATCGCTACTTTTCCAAAGAAAAATCTGGAGCTGGTTACCAAAGAAGAGCTTAAGAAGAGTATTCAGAAAATCAAAAAAACTGTTCATAATCAGCATCCTGATGTAACTTTTGTGACAGGAAAAGAAAAGGATTGGGAAAATCAGTCTCCTGTCACAAATAAAGGCAAAGAACACCTAAAAACAAATGCGAGTATGTCAGAAAATAAGAAAAATGACATTTCATCGCAGCCATCAAGTCCGCCTGGCCAATTAAAAAAACCAGAGGTAAATGGCAACTTGAATAACAAAGGCACACTTGAAAATAGTCTAAAGCAAAAAGACATAACTAATCATTCCAACGGGACATCTATTCCATCTACACAATGGGAAAAGAGGGATGAGGGGAAAATAAAACAAAATCAAGGCTATTCAAAAAAACAATCTTCTCCAGAGGAAAACTCAAACCAAAAAAGAAAAAACAATATTGATAAGATGCAGGATAAATCTAAAGTAAAAATGGATTCAAATATAAAAGGAAAACTGAAAGGCCCAATTAAAGAGTAAAAGTCCGGAAAGAATCCGGACTTTTTTCCATTTTTATTCAATTATTGATTTTTAAATTGCCCAGATATTTGGGCTTGTGCTTGTTGAACAAGCCTTTTTGTTATTTCGCCGCCAACAGACCCATTTGCTCTAGAGACTGTATCTGAACCTAATTGAACACCAAATTCTTGGGCTATTTCGTATTTTACCTGATCCAAGTACTGCTCAATTCCAGGTACTAATAATTTGTTGCTGCTATTAGCCATTTTATTCAACTCCTTTTATTCTACAGAGAAATTTATCTCTGTACCAATATTATTTATGTTCATCCTTGTTTTCATGAGTGGTAATGTTTTTCGGTTATGGATATTTCATATTTATTTATTTTGCTCTGTTAAATTTGGCTGTTGATTTCCGTTTCAGGCGCTCGCTTTCCGCGGGCGTGCCGTGGAGCCTCCTCGGCGCTTTTGCGCCTGTGGGGTCTCCCCTGCCCCGTACTCCCGCAGGAGTCGAGCGCCTTCCACTCCATTCAACAGAGTATAAGAAACAAAAATATCGTTTAACAGAGCAATTTATTTATTCAGTTTTAACAGCTTCTAATAATAGGTCAACAATATGGATGCCTCTCATTTTCTCAGAGAGCCCTTCTTTTTCAATTCCAACCTTCACTTGGAGCAGGCAGCCTGGGTTGGCAGTTACAATCGTTGTTGCCTGTGTATTTTTTGCTTGCTCCATTTTGTAGTCAAGCATTTTCATCGACATTTCTGACTCAATAATATTGTAAATTCCAGCTGACCCGCAGCAACGATCTGCATCTTTCATTTCTGCATACTCTGCTCCCTTAATAGATTGGAGAAGTTGTCTGGGTGCAGAAGCCGTTTTCATTACATTCCGTAAGTGACAAGAATCCTGATAGGTAATAACTTGAGGCGGTAGCTCTAATTTCACCTTCTTGTGAAAGTTAACAGAAACCAAAATTTCAGAAACATCTTGAATTTTTTCTGTGAATTTCTTTGCCCGCTCTTTCCACTCAGGATCGTCCTTTAATAGATGATCATAATCAAGCAAGAAGGCACCACAACCGCCTGCATTTGTTATAATAAAATCAACATTTAAGTCTTCAAAGGCTTGGATATTCCTTTTTGCCAGATTTGCTGAACCATTCTTTTCACCATAATGACCGTGGAGGGCGCCACAGCAGTTCTTCTGGGATAATAATTTCGCAACCCGCAAGCTATAGTAACTTGATCGTAGAGTCATTTGTTTTCATAAACATCGAGTCCATCAAACAACCGCTAAAAAAAGCAACTCGATGTGTTTGTTTTCCAATCGGATCAACATGGACAGGTCTATTTTTTAATTCTTTCATTGTTGCTACTTCTGGGAGCACTTTTTCCATCAATGCTAAATGGTCGGGCAAGATCCCTAAAAAGCCAATTTTTCTTGCAGTGGCTTGTAACCCGGACCGTTGGTAAAATCCAATTAACAGAAGTTCCGTCATTTTGCGAATAATTTCTCCAAACGGAGTTACCTTAGAAGGATCTCCTGTAATTCCGATAATCCCGATCACATCATTTTGAAAAAATATCGGAAAGTTTATTCCAGCCTTTACACCTGTAAGCTTCATCTGGTCTTCTTCTGTAATAATCAATTTTTTCTTTTTTTGTAAAGCAATAAAAGCCCCTTCATGAAAGGTCCCAACTCGTTTAAAGTCTGTGCTTGCTATAATAATACCCTCTATATTTACCACGATAATATCTTCTCCAATTAATTTTCGCACTTCATTTATGATTTTCTCAGCAAGTGCAGGTAATAACATTGAACGCACCCCTCAAAAAAGCTATTCTAATTGCATTATAACACTCATACAAAAAACTCTGGGATCATTTTCCCAGAGTCAATTGCGTTTTAGTCACTGCCATGACTAACGTCTTTTGAAGGATGCATAAATGGGTAGGCTTTAGGTTTCTTTTTACTTTCTAGAAGTTCACGATTCTCCGCTGTATTCCAGCCAATATCATTCGTTGGGTGAACCCATTCGTCACCAGCCATTATGGCAGGGTCGGTGTCCTTTGACCAGTTTTCTAATGGAGAATTTTCGGAAGCATAAAGGCTATCTCCGATAATCACACCATGTTCATTTACAAAGGGAGGCTGCATCTTAATTCCTGTTTCTGAAAAACTTGGGGCATTAATTTGATGTGGCATGGTTTCTTCTAAAGTAATTTTCTCTATCGATTTTTCTTCTTTATTTTTTGTCATTTTTCCTCACTCCATTTTTTCTTATTTTCTTTCAATGGAGTAATTTTATGAATGAAAAATAAGGAAACGAATGTTTATGTCAAAAATGAAAAAACTAAGGGTGTAAGAATAATTAGTAGGAGGAGTCAAACAATGGCAAAGCGAAAAGCGGAATTTGATGCAGTAGAAAAATATACGAAAACCCCCCACAAAAATGTTCAAGAAAGTGAATTCTCAGCAGAATTTACTGATAATAACAATGCGATTCGTTTTCAAAACCGCAATTCAAAATTAGGAAAAAAAGGTCGGAGCTAAATGACTGGTCGTCGTAAAATCCCCCCGCGTATACCGACTGAGGATTTCAGTATGGAAATTGGCGATGTTAACGGTGTAAAGCTTTATGAAATAAAAAAGCTTTTAAAGCAAAAAAGTACAAGGAAACAAAAATAAGCCAGGACCGGTTTTTTCAGCTTATCGAGATTAAGAATAATAAGGTTTTTTTAAGCTATCCAGAAATAAAAAATAAAATGAAAGCCGAAATCCTTTGATAACAAAAGTGATTTCGGCTTATTTTTATGATTTTTAAATGAGTTGTAGGTCAAAATTGAATACCACACCGTTGATTGGAGCGGAAGGCGCGAAGACTCCTGCGGGAGTACGGGGCAGGGGAGACCCCGCAGGAGCGAAGCGACGAGGAGGCTCCCCGGCACGCCCGCGGAAAGCGAAGCGCCTGGAGCGCAAATCAACACTATTATTCAGGCTTCTTTAATTCATTTAAACGGAAAAATAACAGTTCGAGAATTTGTTGGGTCAAAGTAAGCCAGCAGGTAGGATGGAGCACTTATAATCTCTCCTGTTTCTAAATAACTCGATAAATCAAAGGAAACCTCTTCAAGCATTGTATGCTTATATAATTCCTTTTCATCCAGTCCAAGTATGGTGAAAGCCTCTCCTAACAAAGATGGATTCTCCGAAATTTGTTTGTACAATTGGGTCCGCTGCTGTTTTTCCAGGTTCGCTTCCCACCATGGTTTTCTCGGCTTAAACTTATGATGTTTAAGGTAATCATATTTCATCAGACTTGTAACGATATCTAACTCATCAATAGATTTATATTCCAAAAATGAATGTAAGCGCCGGAACAAATCTTCTAGTTGGTGCCCAATTCTTGACCAACCCTGCACATCCCAATAAGAACCAAATTCTTGAAAGAAATCAAATGCTGATGGAAAGGCATTCATTACCAAATATTCAACCGTATTATCCATACGGTGGTCATTCCAATATTTCTCAAGTACATCTTCTACTTGCTTAATTCTCACAATGTCATCAAAAGAAAGGACATTATTACTTAAGATTTCATATGGGGAATGGTCCATATATACATATTGATGCTCGGCAGCACGCAATCGTACCCCTGTTCCTCGCAGCATTTTTAAAAATCCTAATTGCAATTCTTCAGGTCTCATTTCAAAGACATCATTGAAAGTCTTACGGAAAGATGAGTAGTCCTCTTCAGGAAGTCCAGCAATTAAATCAAGATGCTGGTCAATTTTCCCACCTTCTTTAACCATGGTAACTGTTCTGGTTAGCTTTACAAAGTTCTGTTTCCTCATTACAAGTTCATTCGTATAATCATTAGTTGATTGGACGCCGATTTCAAAGCGGAAAAGCCCCTTAGGTGCCTCCTGATTTAGAAATTCTATAACCTCTGGCCGCATAATGTCAGCCGTTATTTCGAACTGAAATACGGTCCCAGGAAGATGTTCATCAATGAGAAAACGGAACATTTCCATTGCATAGCTCCTGCTAATATTAAAGGTACGATCAACAAATTTAATCGTTTTTGCGCCATTCGCCATTAAATAGCGGATATCGTCTTTTATTTTTTCTCGATCAAAATATCGGACGCCAACTTCAATAGAAGAAAGACAAAATTGGCAACTAAATGGACAGCCACGACTTGTCTCTATGTAAGATACCCGCTTACTTAGATGAGGAATATCCTCAGGGAATCGGTATGGCGATGGAAGTTCCTTAAGGTCCAGCTTATTGCGCTGCGGAGTGATCTTCACTTTACCTTCTTCACGATAAGCTACTCCGTGGACATTTAGTAAATTTTGACTCATTTCTAATTCTGTAAGTAACTGTTTAAAGGTTTGTTCCCCTTCACCGATCACAATAAAATCTATCTCTGGATAGTTTTTCATCCAATAACTTGTATCATAAGTGACCTCAGGACCACCTAAGACAATATAAATAGAAGGGTCTATTTTTTTTAACATGCTGACAACTTTAAGCGTTTCTTCGATATTCCAAATGTAACAGCTAAAGCCAATCACGCTTGGTTTTTGTTGATAAAGGTCTGACACTATATTCATGATAGGGTCCTTTATCGTATATTCTTTAATTTGTATATCAAATTCAGGAGATGCATAGGCTTTCAAATAGCGGATTGCTAAGTTTGTATGAATATACTTGGCATTCAAGGTAGAGCAAATAACCTTCATAAAAATACTCCTTTTGCTAAAATAAAACAATATTTTATTATAATCTATTTTAAACAAAAATGATAGAAGCAAACCATGAAAAAAGACCTGTGCTTGTTGGCACAGGTCTTAAGAATTTTTATCATGGAATCATGAAGGACAGGAAATGACTCTGAAGGAAGGTCATAATTCCAACAATTATTACTAAGATGAAGCTGTGTTTAACGGTAAAACGGAATAAATCGGATTCTTTTCCTGCAAGTCCTACAGCCGCACAAGCTACTGCAATGGATTGAGGTGATATCATTTTTCCTGTTACTCCACCTGATGAGTTAGCTGCAATCGCTAACACTGGATCCATGCCAATAGAAGTTGCTGTAATCTTTTGCAGGTTACCAAATAGCAAGTTAGCAGAAGTATCTGAACCAGTGATAAATACCCCAAGCCAGCCAAGGAATGGCGAAAAGAATGGAAAAAGAAGCGAGCCTGTTAACCTTATAGTAATATGATAAATATTAAAACTTTGACAATCTTTTTTTGTTTAGTCATCAGATGACCAGTTAATCTGCTGTTTGGAGTTGCTTAAATTATTATATGTTATGAGAGGGAGAGAGATATGAAGGTTACTCTTTTTGCAACTTGTTTAGTTGATTTATTCCAAAGTAATGTAGGAAAAGCTACAGTTGAACTACTTGAAAGGCTAGGGTGTGAGATTGATTTTCCTGAATCGCAGGTTTGCTGCGGACAGCCTGCTTATAATAGTGGTTATGTCAACGAATCAAAACAGGCAATGAAACGGATGATCGATACCTTTATTGATGCCGAATACGTAGTGTCCCCATCAGGTTCTTGTGCAACCATGTTTCGTGAATATCCCCATATTTTTAAGGGAGATCCTGTTTGGGAACCAAAAGCAATAAAACTGGCAGAAAAGACATTTGAGTTAACACAGTTTATTGTGGATGTTTTAAAAATAGAAGATGTGGGTGCAAGGTTTGATGCAAGTGTTACATATCATACTTCCTGTCATATGACAAGGTTATTAGGTGTTAAAGAGGCTCCTATGATTCTTTTAAAGAATGTAAAAGGTCTTAGGTTCACAGAATTGCCAGGCAAGGAACAATGCTGTGGATTCGGCGGAACCTTTTCAGTTAAAATGGCACAAATATCAGAGCAAATGGTTGATGAAAAAGTACGACATGTGGAAGAAACAGAAGCAGAGTATTTAATTGGTGCAGATGCAGGCTGTCTTATGAATATTGGCGGCCGGATTGAAAGAAAAGGCAAGCCGATTAAAGTAATGCATATAGCTGAGGTATTAAATAGCAGATAAATCAATCTGGTTGTGGAGTTTGAGAATTCGAAATTATGGGAGGAATCATACTATGGCAATGAAGATTGGCACAGATCAATTTAAAGAACGTGTGGATAAAGGGATTCATAATTCCTTTATGCGCGGTGCGGTTGCTGGCGCTCAGGACGGAATGGGTGTAAAAAGGCGAGTCGCAACCGAAGAGTTGGGGAATTGGGAAGACTGGCGATCACATGGCGAAGAAATTCGACAGCATGTCCTTGCGCATTTGGATTATTATTTAGAGCAATTAAGTGAGAATGTTGCCAAACGTGGCGGACATGTTTTTTTTGCACAAACAAAAGAAGAGGCCAATGAGTATATCCGAGGTATCGTCCAAAAGAAAAATGCAAAGAAAATTGTCAAATCGAAATCGATGGTTACGGAGGAAATCAGCTTAAATGCCGTATTAGAGCAAGAGGGCTGTGAAGTAATTGAAACTGACCTTGGTGAATACATTCTGCAAGTCGATGATCATGACCCACCATCACATATTGTCGTCCCGGCTCTTCATAAAAATAAAGAGCAAATTCGGGATGTATTTAAGGAAAAACTGGGCTACACCAAGACTTCAAAGCCTGAAGAACTAGCAGCGCATGCACGGGATATGCTTCGTAAGGAATATCTATCAGCAGATATCGGAATTACAGGTTGTAACTTTGCTGTTGCTGAAACGGGTTCGTTTAGTTTAGTAACGAATGAAGGGAACGCCGATTTAGTAACGGCCTTACCAAAAACGCAAATAACGGTCATGGGAATGGAGAGAATTGTTCCTACTTTTGAAGAGATGGAGGTTCTTGTCAGCCTCTTAACGAGAAGTGCAGTCGGGCAAAAATTAACCAGCTATATTACTGTTTTAACAGGTCCAAGAGAGGAATTAGATGTGGATGGACCAGAGGAATTTCATCTAGTAATTGTCGATAACGGCAGATCAAATATTTTAGGCGGAGAATTCCAAGCAGTGCTTCAATGTATCCGATGTGCTGCCTGTATTAATGTTTGCCCGGTTTATCGCCATGTTGGAGGACATTCCTACGGTTCGATTTATTCAGGTCCAATTGGCGCTGTGTTATCACCATTACTTGGGGGATATGAGGAATATAAAGAATTACCATATGCATCTACCCTTTGTGGAGCCTGTACAGAGGTTTGTCCCGTTAAAATACCGTTGCATAATCTTCTTCATAAACACAGGGAAATCATTGTTGAAAAAGAAGGGAAGGCACCAATCTCCGAAAAGCTGGCGATGAAAGCTTTTGGTCTAGGTGCATCCTCTCCTACCCTTTATAAGCTAGGCACTAAACTAGCACCTGCAGCCATGAACCCGTTTACAGTGGGAGACAAAATATCAAATGGTCCAGGTCCATTAAAGGCATGGACGGAAATTCGAGAGTTTCCGGCTCCAAATAAAGAGCGATTTAGAGATTGGTTTAAAAATCGCGATAAAGGAGGCAAATAATCATGACAGGCATGATACAAAATCGTGAGAAGTTTTTAAATCAAGTTGCTACTCGGCTTGAACGCCCTCGATTTACTGATCCAGTTAAAAAACCAAAATGGAAATTTCAGCCTCAGTACGAGGTATTTAGGGATGCTTCTCAAGATGAATTGTTAGAGGTCCTAACTGAGCAGTGTAAGAAAATCCATACGAATCTTTATACAACAAAACTAGAAGATCTAAGTAAAACTCTAAATAAAGTAGTTACAGGTTACGGTGGCGGTCCAATTGTGACTTGGAAGGATGACCGTTTTTCTAAGTGGGGGTTGGACCGTCTAATGAAAGAAGAATGGCCAAACCAAAGTTATGAAGTTTATGAATGGGATTATAAAAAGGGGCAAGAAAATATTGCCAAGGCGGAAAAGGCAAATGTAGGAATTACCATCAGTGAAATAACCTTAGCCGAATCTGGGACAGTCGTATTATTCAGTGATGAAAATAAAGGGAGAACAATCAGTTTTTTACCAACTACCTATATTGCGCTAATTCCAAAGAGCAGTCTCGTTCCTCGTATCACTCAAGCTGCACAAAAAATGCGCGAAATGTATCAAAAGACTGGTCACGTCGCTTCATGCATTAATTTTATTACAGGGCCAAGTAATTCGGCGGATATTGAGTTAAATCTTGTTGTAGGAGTTCATGGTCCGATTAAAGCGTCATATATAGTAATAAATGATTTATAATTAACCAAAAGGTCTGCCTTTATGTTCTAAAGGCGGGCCTTATTTTTATGGGGTAAAATCTGTTATAACACATTGATTATCCTGTTATATAAAAAGAAAAATCTCTTAAAGTCAATCAAACTAATGGTTTGAGTGAATTAAATAAATGTGTATTAAAACTTTTTTTGTGATGTTTGACTTTTATCACAGCTTAAAAAATGTTATTGCTCTACAATAATTTTGGGGAAGTTAAATTTCTATGTCTTTTTCGTGTAGAATTTTTGAACGAAATTGTGGGAGGGACATTATGTCTATTTTACCGAAGAAAAATGAATTAGGATTTTTTGAAATCCGTCTTGAATCAATCGGTGGTCTTGGAGCAAATTTAGCTGGAAAAATGTTAGCTGAAGCTGGTGTTTTAAGTCTTGGCTTAAAAGGTTCCAATTTTTCATCTTATGGATCTGAAAAGAAAGGGTCTCCTGTAAAGAGCTTTATTCGTTTTTGTGATCCAGATGTTGAGATAAGAGACCATAGTCCAATCGAACAGCCGCATATAGTGGGCGTTTTCCATGAAGCATTATATAGAACAGTTAATGTTGTCAGCGGTTTGGATGCTGAAGGAATCGTCTTAGTTAATACAGCGAGAGATTTTGATGATGTTAAAAAGGATTTACAGCTTGAATATGGTACGCTTGCCATTGTTGATGCTTTAACCATTGCGGTTGAAGAAAAGACAAAAGTCAATACAGCAATGCTGGGTGCCTTATATCGGATTTGTGATTTTCTAGATCCTGAATCAATGAGAGATGTGATCCGGAAAACGTTTACTAAAAAATATCCTCATCTAGTTGAACCGAATATCCGGACATTTGACCGTGGTTATAATGAGGTTCAATTTAAGAATTATGAGGTGCCAGAAGGCGCTGAGGGCAAGGCGTTTTCCCGTCCGCTTCCACAGCTTGGCTATATGACTCAGGAAATCGGCGGGGTTATGGTTTCACAAGCAAATAGCATTTTTAAAGATTTAAGCGGATCACGCCAAGGATTTCTTCCGGAGTTCAAGCAAGACAAATGTATTAACTGTGCTGCCTGTGATAATGTTTGTCCTGATTTTTGTTTTGTCTGGGAAGAAGGAGAAGATAAGCGCGGCAGAAAGCAAATGTTTCTTAAAGGAATTGACTATCAATATTGTAAGGGCTGCTTAAAATGTGTCGAAGCATGTCCAACAGATGCTCTGGGTGACCTGCGTGAAATGCTGGGTTATGCTGATGATAATCGCGTTAAGCAAAACTTTCCTTATCTTGTAGGAGGGATTCAATAATGGCAATTTTAGAAGATAAATTATCTATTAAAGGTGTAGCAGAACAAACTTCTACATTTGAGTCAGGAAATGAAATGGCTGCCATGGCAGCAGCGCAGATTAATTATCATATAATGGGATATTTCCCAATTACACCATCAACAGAGGTAGCGCAATTTTTAGACCAGATGAAAACACGTGGGGAGCATGATATTAAGCTAATCCCAGCAGATGGAGAACACGGTTCAGCTGGAATTTGTTATGGTGCTGCAGCAACTGGGGCCCGTGTTATTAATGCAACTAGTGCCAATGGTTTCTTATACATGCTCGAACAAATGCCTGTCCAATCGGGAACTCGTTTTCCAATGGTTATGAATCTAGTAACTCGCGCAGTCAGTGGACCGCTTGATATTCGTGGAGACCACTCTGACCTTTATTATGCATTGAATACAGGGTGGGTTATTTTAACAGCCAAAACGCCACAGGCTGTTTATGATATGAATATTATGGCATTAAAGATTGCCGAACACTCAAAAGTCCGCCTGCCTGTTATTGTGGCATATGATGGATTCTTTACTTCGCACCAGAAACGTAGAGTTGAATTCTTTAAGGATCGCCGTGTGGTACAGCAATTTGTTGGTGAATGTCCTACCGATTACAATTTTGTTAGGGATTTAAGCAAGCCCGTAACCATCGGCGCTCATATGAGCGGAGATGATTTCATCAACAATCACTACCAGCAATCTGAAGCGATATACAATGCTGGTGAAGTATTTAAGGAAGTCGCTGCTGAATATACTAAGCTTTCTGGCAGAGAATATTCAGTCCTCGATTTATATAAAATGGAAGATGCAGATGTGGCATTATTCCTATTAAACTCTGCAGCAGAGTCAGCAAAAGATGTTGTGGATCAATTGCGTGAAAAAGGAATAAAAGCAGGGGTAATTAGCCCGAATATTATCCGTCCATTCCCAGCGAAGGAAATTCGCGAAGCACTTAAGAATGTAAAAACCTTATTAGTGGGTGAGCGTGCCGATTCGTATGGTGCAAATGGTCCAAATTTAACACACGAAGTAAAATCAGCCCTACAAGATGATAAAGACAACAATACCATTGTGTTAAGTCGTGTATTTGGTCTTGGCGGTAAGGATTTCTATGCTAGTGATGCACAGGCGTTCTTTGAAATGGCGATTGATGCAATGGAAAAAGGCTATGCTGAAAAACCATTTGATTACTATGGGCATATTCCAGGAAACCCTGAAAAAATCCTTAAGCCTGTTATTTTGCCTCAGCATGGCGATGTATATAAAACTGGTTTAATCGATGTGAAAATGGATGAAGAAACCAATAAATTAAAGGTGAAAATTCCTCCTCTTCGTGCCCTTACCGGAAAACCAAAACGGATTGCATCTGGTCATGGTGCATGTCCAGGGTGCGGAATTTTTGCAGGATTAGAATTATTCTTTAAAGGAATTGAGGGAGATATTGTAACTCTATTCCAAACTGGATGTGCTTATGTAACGACAACAGGTTATCCAAGCACTTCACATAAGCAAACAATGATTCACAACTTGTTTCAAAACGGGGCAGCTACCCTATCAGGTACACTAGAAGCATTCATGGAATTAAAACGTCGTGGTGAAATCAACGTTTCTGACGACGCAACCTTTGTGATGATTACTGGTGATGGTGGTATGGATATTGGTATGGGCTCTGCAATTGGAACAGCGCTTCGTGGACATAAGTTAATCATGCTGGAGTATGATAATGAAGGTTATATGAATACTGGTTCGCAAATGTCTTATTCTACACCACTAGGGCATATGACTAGCACCTCCGGTGTGGGTAAAGCGCAGCGCGGAAAAGCCTTCCATCATAAGGATACAGCACAAATCATGGCGTCAACCAATATTCCTTATGTGTTTACAGGGTCAGAGGCCTTCCCGCAAGACTTAGTGAAAAAAGGTGCAAAGGCCCAGTGGTATGCACAAAATTTGGGTACGGTTTACGGGAAAATTCTCATCACATGTCCGCTTAACTGGAAATCTGATGACCGCTACGGTACAAAAATTGTCGAGGCCGCTGTTGATTCTTGCTTCTTCCCGCTTTATGAAGTGGAGCAAGGCGTCACAACGATTACGTATAATCCGGAAGAAAAGAACAAGCGGATTTCACTATCTGATTGGTTGAAATATATGGGTAAAACCAAGCATCTTCTTAAAGAAGAAAATAGACCATTATTAGAAGAATTTGAAACAGAAGTTGAAAAGAGATGGCAGCGCCTAAAAGCTAAGCATGAAAATCCAATGTTATAATGACGCGGAAAAAGCAAAGTGTATATCTTTGCTTTTTCTGTTATAATAATTATTTTTTTATAGAAAGGGTAGAGGAACTGTTTTTCATATCACATTACCTGTTGATTTAAATAATTTACATCCTTGAAATAAAACACTTCCAAGCAAAGGAAGTGTTTTATTTATTGACAGAACACTTATGATTTGATATATATCTAATTAGATGAATGTCAAAATGAAGGGTTTGATGAATTTGATGCAGCTGAACCGTTTAGTAGAGTTCTATAAAACTATGGGTGACCCTACAAGGGTAAGGATTGTTTCCCTTTTAGCTAAGGGCCCATTGCACGGGCAGGCGATCGCCGGTAAGCTGGGCTTAACTGCACCAACGATTACCCATCACTTGAAAAAACTACGTGAGGTTCATGTGGTTTATGAAAGAAGGGATAAAAATACGATTTACTTCTATTTAAATCATTCGATGATTAAACAACAAGCGGATGTGCTATCTCAACTTTTAGAAAAAAGAGGGGAGGAACTTGAAAATATGGTAGAAGACAGCCTTGAGAGGCAAAAAATTATTGGAAATTTCTATTCAAAAGATGGTAAATTGAAAACCATTCCTGCCCAGAGGAAAAAGAAATTAATAGTCTTTGAACATATGGTTAAGGGATTAAAAAGTGGAAAGAAATATGAAGAAAAAGAACTAAATGAGTATATTAAACAATTTCATGAAGATTATGCGACCATTCGACGGGAGTTCATAATCAACCATTATATGTACAGGGAAAATGGGGTTTATGAGTTAAATCCAGAAGAAATGTGGGCGAAACCGGAATGAAAAAGCAATCCGAAATATTCGGATTGCTTTTAAGTTATTCAAGCACGGTTTTGACTGTTTCGAAGAAAGTTGCAAGGTTTTTGGTTTCTTTTCTAAGTTTAATTAGTGCTTTCCCGAGTTCTAGTGTTTTTTGTTTCGCTGCTAATCTAACATGCTCATTTTCAATACTATCTAAATCAGCAACATGGGCTAGGCCGATTGTTCTTCTGATTAATTCACAGCCGGCAAATCCAATTGCGTCTTCGAAAAATTTAGATAAATTAAATTTTAAGAATTCTGCTGTTTTTGCTAGAGGTTCTTTATTTTCTATTTCCCATAAATGAGTATACTCCTCTTCAAAAACATTCCAAACTGTTTCAATGTGATTGATAAAAGTCTCACGATTAGGAACATTCACAATGACCTGGAAAAGAAGATTGGCAAATACTTGTGCAATATCAAATCCCGCCGGTCCGTAAAAGGCAAACTCGGGATCAATTACCTTTGTTTCCGAATTATCTGCAAAAATACTTCCTGTGTGCAGGTCACCATGAAGAAGTACCTCTGAATCAGTTAAAAATGCCTTTTTCAATATATTGACTTGCAGCTTTAATTCTTCGTCCTGCCAAAGTCCTTCGACTGCTCCTCTTAATCCTGCTTCGAAGTTATTTGTTTCTGCATCATAAAATGGATCAGTAAAAATTAAATCTTCCGTAATTTTGCAAAGCTCAGGATTAATAAATTGATGAACTCTTGCTTTTTTTGCACCAGGTCCTAACCCGTAATCCGATGTATAAAATAGAGTTTTAGCAAGAAACTCGCCAAGATGTTGAGAAATTAACGGGTAGGTTTCCCCCTTAATAAAGCCCGTTCTTGCAATTGAAAGGTGAGACAGGTCCTCCATTACTGTTACTGCGAGTACATCATCCGTGTAATAAACCTTTGGTACATAATTTGGGGCAATCTCTCCAAACGTTTTTAATGCATCTGCTTCAATTTTTGCTCTTTTTAGGGTTAAAGGCCAACTTTCTCCAACAACCTTTGCGTAAGGGAGAGCCTGCTTGATGATAATGCTTTTCTTATTCTTTTCATCCACGATATGAAATACAAGGTTAAGATTGCCATCACCGATTTCCTTGCAAGTTAGCTCCGCACTATTAGTAAAAATATTTAAACTTAAGGCTAGTTTAATTGCAGCGGTTTCAGTTAACGGTTGATAGGTTTGTTGTTTTAATAGACTCATTCTTTTTTTCTCCTTTTTTTGGAGGCTTTGATTGCGCCATATTGCGCTAAAAAAGCCTCTTTCTTGTTTAAAAGAGGCTTTGATGACATACAAGTCTATCGCACCTCTTATCTTTCAGAAAGAAATCCTTCTGTTGGAATTAGCACCGTGCCTTTAGGGGATTTCACCCTAAGCGAATTAATTCGCCCCATTAAAAAATGGTATGATGGTCGGTTGCTGGGCTTCAAAGGGCCAAATCCCTCAGCCAGCTCGTGATAAGAGTATCTAATTTTTTAATTATTCAATCTGATTAGTACTATAACAGGATAAAAAGATTAGTGTCAATACTTTTTGAAAATTATTTATAGTTTTCAGGTTTTCGATCTTCAAAAATGGGAATCAATTTACGAATCTCTTTTACAGAACCAAGTTCAATCTCCACTGTTAAGATTTCTTCCTTTTCTCCTGCTTCAGCAATAATTTCGCCCCATGGGTCAATAACGATAGAATGTCCGGCGAACTGGTTTTTTGGGTCAGCCCCTGATCGATTACAAGCAATCACAAAGCATTGATTTTCAATGGCTCTTGCAATTAATAGTGATCGCCAATGAGATAAACGGGCCGCTGGCCACTCTGCAACGACAAACAGGGCTTCAGCGCCATGCGATGTATGGGTACGAATCCATTCTGGAAAACGGATGTCATAACAAATAACACCAGCAAATGGCTGGTCCTCCAGTCTAAATAACCCTTTTTCGTTACCAGCTTCTAAATAGAGATGCTCATCCATCAGTTTAAACAGATGGAGTTTGCTATATTGATGAATGAGTTGACCTTCATTGTTTACAATGAGAAGCGTGTTTTTCACGCCACTTTCTCCTTGATTGGCGACGGACCCGCCGACAAAATGAACGTGATGTTTCTTGGCTGCGTTTTGGAGGAATTGTATGGTTTGGCTGGCGCCGATGTCTGCAATTTCATTTAGTCGTGTCAAATCATACCCCGTTGTCCATAATTCAGGAAGAACAATAATATCTGGTTTATTTGCCATTGCCTTTTTAATAAGCAAATCTGCTGATTGATAGTTTTTTTCAGGATTACCAAACGCGATATCCATTTGGAGACAAGTAATTTTCAATTTCAAGTTTCCCACCTCTTTGAAAGTTCGGAATTTTTACTTTACAAGCTGTTATAAAAGTTATATCATTTGTGACTAGAATTTCAAGAAAAATATGAATTAAGCAGGTGAGAGCAGTGAAAGAATTTCCACCATCACAACTTTTAAATAGTCTGCCAAAACAATTTTTTGCTACCCTTGTAAAAAAGGTTGGACAATATATTGAACAGGGCTTTGATGTGATAAATTTGGGACAGGGGAACCCTGACCAGCCAACACCGAGTCATATTGTTGCCAAGCTTCAAGAGGCAGCAGCCAATCCCATTAACCATAAATATTCTCCATTTCAGGGCCATCATTATTTAAAACAGGCAGTGGCTGAATTTTATTTAAGAGAATATGGGGTATCCATCGACCCTGATAAAGAAGTGGCCATTCTTTTTGGAGGAAAAGCAGGACTGGTAGAAATTCCTCAATGTTTGCTTAACCCTGGTGATACCATTCTTGTTCCGGACCCTGGCTATCCCGACTATTGGTCTGGCGTTGCGCTCGCACAGGCAGAAATGAGTACGATGCCGCTTCGAGAAGAAAATAACTTTTTGCCGAACTATAACGAGATCTCCGCTGAAACGTTAACAAAAGCCAAATTAATGTTCCTTAATTATCCTAATAATCCGACTGGAGCGACTGCTACGAAAGAATTTTTTGAGGACACGGTCAAGCTTGCATCTGAAAATGATATTTGTATTGTCCATGATTTTGCCTATGGGGCGATTGGATTTGATGGGGAAAAACCAATAAGCTTTCTGCAAATCGAAGGGGCAAAAGATGTGGGGATTGAAATTTATACACTGTCTAAGACCTATAATATGGCCGGCTGGCGTGTTGGCTTTGCCATTGGAAATGAAAGTGTCATATCCGCAATAGAACTATTGCAGGATCATCTTTATGTAAGTTTGTTTGGGGCTGTTCAAGAGGCTGCTTCAGAGGCATTAACAGCCTCACAAGATTGTGTTAAGGAGTTAAATCAGCTTTATGAGCGAAGAAGAAATGTTCTGATTGATGGTCTTCGTTCACTTGGCTGGAATGTTACAGCCCCACAAGGCTCGTTCTTTGCCTGGTTAAAAGTGCCAAGTGGGATAACCTCAGAGGAGTTTGCTAATATTCTTCTTGAACAGGCCCATATTATGGTGGCACCTGGAATTGGCTTTGGGGAGTTTGGAGAGGGCTTTGTCCGGGTTGGTCTTTTATCATCCGAAGAGAGGCTGAGGGAAGCTGTCAGAAGAATTAGTTGTTTAGAAATATTTAAAAAAAAGATTGACATTTTAAATTTTTCTTGCGATAATCCAAAATAAAGTTATCCAATGTGAAAATAATGAATAAATACGAATCGTTTTCTTATCAAGAGCAGGCGGAGGGACTAGCCCAATGAAGCCCGGCAACCGACTTAACCAATTTTTAAGCACGGTGCTAATTCTTGCAGCGAACAGCTGATAGATGAGAAGATGTTAGTTTGTGATGCTAACCTCTTCTTTTCGAAGAGGTTTTTTATGTTGTTTTTGAAAGAGAGGAAGTGTAATAATGTCTGAATTAATCGCTACATATTTACTGCATAATGAAACGAATCCAGACAAAAAAGCAGAGGAAATTGCCTTAGGCTTAACGGTTGGATCATGGACGAACCTGCCAGAACTAGAGAAAAACCAACTGCGAAAGCATAAAGGAAGAGTAGTTTCCATTGAGGGAATCGATTCTGAGGAAGAGAATAAAACATTGATACGCATTGCCTATCCAACTGCAAATTTTTCTAATGATCTGCCTGCTATTTTAACAACTGTCTTTGGGAAGCTTTCATTAGATGGAAAAATAAAATTAATAGATTTACAGTTTGAGGAAGAATTAAAACGATTGTTCCCTGGTCCAAGGTTTGGGATCGAAGGGATTCGAAAGAAATTAAACGTTTTTGAAAGGCCGCTCTTAATGAGTATTTTTAAAGGAGTTCTAGGTAAAGATCTCAAGTTCCTTTCTGAACAGCTTAGGCAGCAGGCTCTTGGCGGTGTCGATCTGGTCAAGGATGATGAAATTCTGTTTGAAAATCAATTAACTCCATTTGAAAAAAGAATCACTGATGGGAAAACCATTTTACAAGAGGTTTATGACGAGACTGGACATAGAACTTTATATGCAGTGAACCTTACTGGCAGGACTTCACAGTTAAAAGACAAGGCAAGGAAAGCTGCTGAGCTTGGTGCAGACTTATTACTTTTTAATGTGTTTTCCTACGGATTGGATGTTCTCCAAGAGTTAAGGGAAGACGAAGAAATTGGTCTGCCGCTTATGGCACATCCAGCGGTAAGTGGTGCCTTAACTTCCTCACCGGAATTTGGTTTTGCCCACTCCTTGCTGCTTGGTAAGCTTCTACGTTATGCTGGGGCAGATTTGTCACTATTCCCGTCCCCGTATGGAACGGTGGCGTTAGAAAAATCTTCTGCGCTAGCGATTGCCAGAAAATTAACGAGAGAAGATGGTTTTAAAAAGGCATTCCCGGTTCCTTCAGCAGGAATTCACCCAGGACTTGTTCCTTTATTAATTCGTGACTTTGGTATTGATTCTGTTATTAATGCCGGCGGCGGTGTTCATGGACATCCAAGCGGAGCACGAGGAGGAGGCCTTGCATTCCGTCAGGCAATCGAAACGACCCTTCAAGGGAAATTGCTTACGCAAGGAGCTGAACAGTATCCTGAGCTAAAAGTGGCATTAGAATTATGGGGTGTCCCTTCCACCGAGGTGACTGCTTAATGGCAAATCCGGTAATCTATTGTGACTTTGATGGGACGATAACCGAAAGTGATAATATCATTGCCATCATGAAAAAATTCGCTCCCCCTGAGTGGGAAGCGATAAAGGATCAAATTCTTTCTCAGCAGATTTCAATCAGGCAAGGTGTCGGCCGCTTGTTTTCCCTCCTGCCAATTGATAGGAGAGAGGAAATAACAAAGTATGCGATTGAAAATGCCAAAATTAGAGCAGGTTTTAAGGAGTTTGTGGAGTTCACAAGAGAAGCAGGAATTCCGCTTTATATCGTAAGCGGCGGTATCGACTTTTTTGTTCATCCCATTCTAAGCGAATATCATCCGTTTACAGGAATATATTGCAATGAATCTGATTTTTCTGATAAAAAGATTCGAATTCTTTGGCCCAATGAATGTGACTCCTTGTGTAATAATGATTGCGGATGCTGTAAACCAAGCATCATTCGTAAATTGAATCATCAGAATAGCTTCAAAATTGTTATCGGTGATTCTGTTACAGATCTTGAGGCAGCAAAACATGCTGACTTTGTACTGGCAAGAGATCTGCTACAAGAAAAATGCCAAGAATGGGGTATTAACCATCATGGTTTTAAGACATTCTTCGATTGTATTGAAGAAATAAAAAAGAGAATTGAGGTGGGTGAACTAACATGTTAAAGGAAAGATGGTCTGAATTAGCCGATGTAAAGGATGAACTGGCGGAACGGGACTGGTTTATGGGAACAAGCGGGAATCTTGCGATTAAAGTGAGTGATCATCCGCTTCAATTTTTAGTGACGGCAAGTGGTAAGGATAAACGCAAGCGGACGGATGAGGATTTTTTACTTGTGGATGAATTCGGCTGTGCAGTTGAAGAAACCCATTTAAAGCCTTCAGCAGAAACATTGCTTCACGTTGAAATTTACCGCAAGACGAATGCTGGCTGCAGTCTTCATGTCCATACGATTGATAATAACGTGATCTCGGAGGTTTATGGTGACAATGGTGAAGTAACCTTTAAAGGTCAAGAATTAATAAAAGCATTTGATAAGTGGGAAGAGGATGCTGTTTTAAAAATACCGATTATTCGGAATTATGCCCATATCCCAACACTCGCAAATAAATTTTCAGAATATGTATCAGGGGATACTGGCGCGATCTTAATTCGCAACCACGGTATTACAGTTTGGGGGAGAAACGCGTTTGAGGCCAAGAAAATTCTTGAAGCCTCGGAATTTTTGTTCCGTTATCAACTGCGCCTGCTAGAACACAAACCATATCAATTGTTTAAAGTAGTCTAATATATTAAAGGAGAGTTTAATTATGGCATATATTACCTTTCAAAACAAAGATGAACAAATCCGCGAACAAGAAGAAGTAGCTAGCTTTCTAGCAGCACAGGAAGTTATTTACGAAAATTGGGATATTAACAAACTCCCAGCCACACTCGTGGAAAAGTATTTATTAAGCGATGATGAAAAAGAAGAAATCTTAACTGTTTTCGCTGGAGAAATTGCTGATATTTCGGCACGACGAGGCTACAAAGCCCAAGATGTAATTTCTTTATCTGAAAATACACCCAATCTGGATGTGTTATTGACCAACTTTAAAAATGAGCATCATCATACTGACGATGAAGTTCGTTTTATTGTGAGCGGGCATGGTGTTTTCGTTATTCAAGGAGAAGATGGTGAATTTTTTGAAGTTCACTTGAATCCTGGCGACCTAATTTCAGTACCTGAAAATACAAGACATTATTTTACCTTAGAAGAAGACCGGAAAGTAGTTGCGGTCCGTATCTTTGTTACAACCGAAGGCTGGGTGCCAATTTACGAAAAATTAGAAGTGAACCAATAAAATACTTAATAAAAAACTGGCTGCAGATTCTGCTGGCCAGTTTTTTGTTTGGAAGCTAAATCAATAGGTAAATTTGACTAAAAAATATATCGATAAAATAATGAAAGCCCTTTCAATTTTATCAACTGACAAAAATGAGAAAAAATAATCCGTTCATTATTTGAATGTACTGAGTCAAATCTTGCTTTCATCATTTATGAATATTGTCGAAAAACCATAGAAATGACGAAGAATTTTGTCGAATATCATGAGAAATAGAAAGTTTTGTCTACTTTTGCGAATGTATTTACTTTTATAAAAATTCTTGTCATAATTCTTCAAGTAGTCTACTTTTTTAGCGTTTTAAAGTAAGAATGTATGAGGCAGGGGATTAACATTGTACGAGAATAGTAATAATCATTCCGACATGATTGAAGAAATTAAAGCCAAGAGGGAATTAATGATAAATTGTGCCAATACACAGGGCTTTACAAGTGAAGAAACGATAAAATACAGCCAAGAACTTGATGAATTGATTAATAAGTATCAAAAAGTCATGGGTCAAGCTCCAAGGCCAAATGAAGAAGTGAAATTCGCCTTTCAACAAATGGTCATGATTTGGCCAAGAGTTTTGGTATAAATAATTTCTAAATTAAAAAATATCAATTATGAATACCATGAGAAGAAGCCCAGAGATAAACGCGTAGGTTGATACGCGTTCATTTCCATCTCCATGGCTTTCTGGTATTAATTCTTTATAAATAATATACAACATTGCTCCTGCTGCAAAAGATAAACCAAATGGGACAAGTCCTTGAACAAATGAAGTCAACATATATCCTAATAGAGAAGTAACTATTTCAATCGCACCAGTTAAAGTTGCAATTACGAAGGCCTTCCTTTTACTAATTCGCTGATTGATTAAAAATAATGCGACCAGGAGGCCTTCTGGCGCATTCTGTGCACCTATAGCTAAGGCAATTAAATTTCCAGTATCTCCTTCTTGTGAAGCATAACTGACGCCAACTGACAATCCTTCAGGAATATTATGCAGAGTAATCGCCGAAATGATTAATAAGGCCTTCTCATCAAACTGTATTCCTTTATGGTTATGCTCTAGGTCGATATGTGGAATATTTTTCTCCAGAATGGTTAAAACCACAACCCCCAAACAAACTCCAATAAAAAGCGCTGTAAAGCCGCCATATTTTAATGATTCTGGTATAAGGCCAATGGTTGAGGCAGTCATCATAATCCCCGCACTAAAAGCTAATAAAACATCCTTCCAGCGATGTGTAACGGATTGATGAATAAAAAGGATCACCAAAGCTCCAGCCCCGGTTGATAAGCTGATAAAATGCTGCCAAAAATAACTTCTGCCATAGAATCCTCCTAACAAAAATTCTAAAAAAATAAATGCAAAATTTCTACAATATTAGACTGTTGCTGTGATTTTTATCATTGTTTATATCTCAATATTTCTTATAGTTAAATTAGTACTATTTCGATACAAAACACTCATCATGATTAACTACATATATTATTGCTTCTACTTTTTCTTCTTTCAGCTTTCAATAAAAGAATATCATTTCTCTTTCGATTTAAGTTTAAATCAATCAAGAAAAAAAAGAAAACTATCAATCTTGGGTAATATGCTTTTATTTCGATTCATATATCGTTAATAAAAGCATTTTAAATAACCAAAGAAGGCAAACGCTTTCAACATTCTTAGACTATATGGAGGAGGGAAAGTCCTACATGCACATTGTCGTATGTGTCAAACAAGTACCCGATACAAAAATTATTAAAATTAATCCCAAAACAAACACTCTCGACCGTCGAAGTGCGCCAGCTATTTTGAATCCGTATGATGCCCATGCGGTTCAAGAGGCTGTGAAAATTAAGGAAATAACTGGCGGTACAATTTCGGTACTATCAATGGGACCGCCGCAAGCAACTGCCGTTATTAGAAAAAGTATTGAAATAGGTGCAGATAGAGGCTATTTAATTTCAGACCGTGCCTTTGCGGGAGCGGATACGCTGGCAACTAGTTACGCTTTATCGAAAGCGTTAGAAAAAATTAATAACGAAAATCCCGTAGATATGATTATTTGCGGCAAACATGCTATCGATGGTGACACTGGACAAGTAGGGCCAGGGATTGCCAGGAGATTAGATATACCGCCAGTAACAAATGTAATTGAGGTTACTGAGGTAAATCAGCAGGAAAAAACTGTATTGATTAAACGGAAATTAACAAACGGCTATGAATTAATCCAATCACAGCTGCCATGCTTGTTAACGGTTGAAAAAGAAATTAATGATATTGAATATTCGCCAATGCCTAACATGATTAAAGCAGCAAGATATGAATCAATTATCTGGGCAGTTAGCGACCTCGAAAATGTTGATCGAGGACAGCTTGGCTTAAAGGGTTCACCAACTATTGTTGGAAAGATGTTTACACCTCCAAGACCAGAAGGTGGAAAAAGGCTAGAAGGAACTGCAGATGAGCAAGTGAATCAGCTCATGGAAGTTCTGATGGAGAAAAAAGACCTATTCACATTACAACCATCTAAATAATATAGACTAATTTTTTCCGCAGGGAGGGGTTTACATGAATCTAGACGATTATCGTGGAGTATGGGTATTTATTGAACAAAATGATAATAAGATAGAAGGAGTTTCACTTGAGTTACTTGGTGCCGGCCGGAGGTTAGCGGATAAATTACAAGCACCATTAGCAGGATTTCTATTAGGTTGTGAAGTTAAACCATTGGCTAAAGAGGTTATTGCCTACGGAGCCGATGTTGTTTATCTTATTGACCATCCTGTATTAAAAGATTACCGTACAGAGTCATATATGAATGGTGTTATGCTGCTTGCTGAAAAGTATAATCCTGAAATTATCCTTTATGGTGCAACACCAAACGGTAAAGACTTAGCAAGTGCGGTTGCGACTGATTTAAGCACCGGTTTAACTGCAGATACAACGATGCTTGATGTCGATGTAGATAATAGATTGCTTGAAGCAAGCCGGCCAGCATTTGGCGGTAATATTATGGCAACTATTCTTTGTAAAAAGCACCGTCCTCAAATGGCCACCGTCAGACCAAAGGTTATGAAAGCATTAGCTCCAGATACAAGTAGACTTGGGAAAATTATTGAAGAGAAAATTTCCCTGAATGAAGAAGATATGCGGACAAAAGTGCTCCAAATTGTGAATGACGTAACAAATAATGCCAAATTAGCGGATGCACATGTCATTGTTTGCGGTGGAAAAGGGATGGGTGATTTGCAAAACTTCCAGCTCATTCATGAATTGGCCGAAACAATTGGTGCTAGTGTTGGCGGAACGCGAGACGTTGTTGAAGCCGGATGGCTGAAGCATGAACAGCAAGTAGGCCAAACCGGGGAAACGGTAACACCGAAAATCTATTTTGCAATTGGAATATCAGGAGCTATCCAGCATGTAGTGGGTATGAAAAATTCTGAGTTCATTATCGCCATTAATAAAGATCCGAATGCGCCAATTTTTGATGTCGCAACATACGGGATTGTTGGAGATGCAATGGAAATTGTGCCTAAACTAATCGAGCAATTTATACATCTTAAAGCAGAAAAAGGCGGTGAAGTGAGCTATGTCTGAAAAATTTGATGTCATCGTGGTTGGAGCAGGTCCAGCAGGCACATCTTGTGCATTAACTTGTGCAAGGAATGGCTTAAATGTATTGCTTATTGAACGAGGTGAATACCCTGGAGCTAAAAACGTCATGGGCGGGGTATTGTACCGTAAGCAAATGGAGGATCTGATTCCTGAATTTTGGAAGGAAGCACCGCTTGAAAGACCCGTGATTGAGCAGCGCTTTTGGATGATGGATAAAGAATCTGTTGTTAACTTCGGCTATAAAGGTCTTGAATGGGGCATTGAACCATATAATAACTTTACAGTCTTACGAGCCCAATTTGACCAATGGTTTGCTAGTAAAGCCGTTGAAGCAGGTGCTCTGCTTATCAACGAAACTGTTGTAACCGAATGTATTGTAGAAAACGGCAAGGTAATCGGCGTTCGCACCGACCGTCCGAATGGGGAAGTATATGCTGATGTCGTTGTTCTTGCTGATGGAGTAAATTCACTTCTTTCCAAACAGCTAGGCTTCCATAAAGAATTCCGTCCGGATGAAGTAGCATTAACAGTCATGGAAGTTATAAATCTACCAAAAGAAAAAATCAATGATCGCTTTAACCTAGAAGATAACCAAGGTTGTACCATTGAGATTTTTGGTGATTCAACAAAAGGCAACCTCGGAACCGCGTTCCTATACACTAATAAGGACAGCTTAAACATAGGGGTAGGAACTACCCTCTCTAGTATGATTAAAGCGAAATTAAAGCCATATGAGCTTCTAGATTACTTGAAAAATCACCCAATGGTAAAACCGTTGATAACAGGCGGAGAATCGGCCGAATATCTTGCCCATCTCATTCCCGAAGGTGGCTATCGATCCGTGCCGAAGGTGGCTGGTAATGGTGTTATTGTTATTGGGGATGCAGCTCAGCTTGTTAATGCCATTCATCGAGAAGGTTCGAACATGGCCATGCATTCTGGCTTATTAGCCGCTGAATCTATCCTTGAAGCGAAACATCGAGGAGACTATTCTGAAGCTAGCTTGAATATCTATCGTGAGAAGCTTTATGATAGCTTTATCATTAAAGACTTAGAGAAATACAAGGATGCTGCTCATACATTTGAGAAATATCCGCAATACTTTAATGAATATGTTCCAATGATGAACAAAGCAATGAGCAAATTCTTTACCGTGGATGGAACACCAAAACGCGAAAAACAAAAGCAAATAATGAAGAGTGTGACAGCAGAAAGAGGAACGCTTCGAGTATTACAAGATATTTATCGTGCTTGGAAGGCGGTGAAATAATGTCTACTAAAAATATCGAAGAAAAACAGTATCTTCTCCGTTTTAAGTGTGACACGAAATCCCATTTAACTGTACTAGATCATGATGTTTGCATGACCCAATGTCCTGATAAACTTTGTACAGTCTTCTGCCCGGCTGAAGTGTATAAATGGGAAGGAACTAGGATGCAGGTTGGCTATGAAGGCTGTCATGAATGCGGAAGCTGCCGTATTGGCTGTCCATACCAGAATATTAAATGGGAATATCCGAAGGGCGGGCATGGTATTGTCTTCCGTTTAGCCTAATAAAAAAGTGCTGTTTTAATTCCTCTGATAGGCCTCAGAAGGGGTGGAACTATTACCGTTTAGACAAATACTGAATGACCTTTGCACCAAACAGACTCAGTTAGATTTTGCAGGTTCTTCCGCCGGAGATCTAATAGAAATCATTAATTTCATTCAAAACTAATTAATGAGTAGGAATTTTTAATAAGAATTGAACAGGGTAGAGATGAACGGAGAATATTAAACTTGTCAGTATAGAATTTCAATAATAGAAGGCTGTATTTGGCAATTAAAAAATACTTCAAATGGCAGTATCTTTTATGAATGTAAAAAGAGCCAAAATACGCAAGTAGTGCATAAAACTTGCATATTTAAGGCTCTTTAATTTTATTCTTGATTGCAAGAATTTACCTATTCTCCTTTGAACACGGGCTTTCTCTTCTCAGCAAAGGCTTTAACCCCTTCTTGAACATCTTTGGTACCAAAACATTGTTTAATAAAAGCGTACTCTTGTTTTAAAATCGTTGTAAGATCAGTGTCAGGGCTTGCAGCAAGCAATCTTTTAGAAAGCGTCATTGCAACCGGCGGTCCTGCCGCTAATTCCCTGGCAAAATTCAATACCTGTTTCTTAAATTCTTCATCAGGGAATATCCCGTTCACCAATCCAATTCGTTCTGCTTCTTCAGGGTAAATGTCCCGACCGGTTAAGATCAATTCGGCAGCCTTTGCCTGGCCGACCAACCGCGGTAAAAAATAACTCATTCCCGCATCAGGGCTGAGACCGCGGCGAATGTATCCAGCTGTTACCCTTGCATCAGCAGACATGAAGCGGATGTCACAAGCCAGAGCTAGCGCGAGTCCTGCACCAGCAGCTATCCCATTGATTGCAGCAATAACGGGCTTATCACAATGAACAATTCCCAATGCTTGATGACCAACCCAACCCAATTCATCTAATTTTTGATGACGAGATTGTGCGCCTTGATTTCTCTTCGCATAATCGGTCAAATCAAGACCTGCACAGAATCCTCGTCCACTCCCGGTAATGACTATGACACGGACATCATCGTCAGCAGAAGCCTCCTTAAATGCTTGGATAATCTCAGAGCTAAGTTTATCATTGACGGCATTAAGACGTTCAGGTCTGTTTAGTGTCAGTGTACGAACCCCATCCTTCGTTTCGATAATCATATGTTCCAACTTTTATTCCTCCTCAATAATTTAATTTTTAATTCGGATACCTTCTTTCACTGATTTCGAGCCATCCCAATCTTTAACTCTTGCACACGTCAAAATCTTTATTAATTCTCGAAATAGTTTCTTTTAACAATTTATTTTTTCATTTATTGTAAAACAGGCTCTTCTTCAATATTCAATACTTCTTCTAAATTGTTTTCACGAGCACGTTTAAGAATATCAAGGCGTACATTCATCTGTTTTTTCGCAAACTCCAACATGTCATTATTATCAACTCCAAAAGTTTTAACACCACTTTGAATGTGTTCGTCTGGGTTTTTACCATTTGTAATTGACCCTATGCACAATGGCATCAGTTCATTTATTCTGTTAGTTATTACATTATAAATGTGGTCACCGTGTTCTTTAATTAATCGCTGCAGTAAATATGTACCGTAACTAATGTGACGTGATTCATCCATTTTTAAAAGACTGATACCTTCTAACAGCCCTGGTAATTTCCCCAATTTCCCGACACCCGAATAAAAAGCATGGTATCCTGTTTCAGCCAATACCCCTTCCACAACCATATTGTAGGTTGTGGAAGCTATTGCTTGTGCTTCAGGTGACTGATCATGTGCTAGCCTTTCCATTGCTGCTGGTAGTTCTTCATAAAATATTTTCTTATAAGCCTCATTATGATACCGTGATAAATCTTCTTTCGAACCAACAACTTCTTCCAGGAAGCGTGTGAAAAATTCTAAATGCTTGGCTTCTTCAAACAAAAATGTAGTTAAATACATCTCCTCTTCTAAGCGTCCTTCTTTTGCAATCATCATAACTAACGGGAGTAGGTCAATCGTAACGGCTTCTTCTCCACCGGCAAATTGTGCAATTTGAATCAAAATATTCTTTTTCTCAGCTTCTGTCAAAGTTTCCCAATCAAGCCTATCTTGACTGAAATCAATATCTTCTGGATTCCAAATACCAAATTTTTTTGCTTTTACATAGAGCTTATATGGAAATAGCTCAGTATTAAGACGACTTTTACTAACTGATTGTATTTTATCACGCATAAAAGATTCCTCCCAAGAAAGTAATGAATGAACAATCATTCATTTTTACCTTTAATTAACTTCATCTTTCATATTTCAAGTGTATATTCACTAAAACAATGAATGAATAACTAATTAGATAAAATGAATGACCATTCAATCTAAAATAAATTTTACTATTTATCTTTATAACATTGCAATTATATTTTTTAAAATTTCGTAAAAATCCTACTTCTTTTTCCATCTTTTTATTTAGATGAACAATTTTCATGTGGTTTTGGTTTATCTACTAATTTCTTTATCTCCTGAGCCCTAGTATGCTAACGCTTCCATTTTAGTTCCTCCTTTAAAATAATATGATAACAATATAATATTAACAATACTGATTTTTATAGGTCCATCCAATTTTAAAATATTTTAACCATCCACCACTTTGTATTCCTGACTTTTATTAATTTGACTTCCCTGATTGCTTTTGTTCATCAAATACACTTTGTAGAGAAGAAATAATAAAGCAACTAATGGAATTAACAAACAAATAGCGAAAATCAAGTATGAGTAAATATCATGGCTGTAAAACCAATCTGGCATTGGAACCACTCCAAAAATGAATTATTTTTAGTGGTTTACAATAAATGAGGCGGTCATTTTCATACAGATAGGTAAGGCT